>NZ_JBEZZB010000245.1:0-10882 GCF_040638955.1 Actinoplanes sp. NPDC024001 | reverse complement strand
GCGCCGGCCCGGCCCGCGGCGCCGGCGCGGTGGCGCCCGCCTACCGGGAGGCCGACCAGTGCCTGAGCGCGCTGATCACGCTGGGCCGCGCCGGGTCGGGGGCGGACTCCGCCGAACTCGGCTACGTCGGGCTGCTGCTCGGCGAGCGCCGCGACGTGGCCGGCTTCGTGCACGGGGTGCTCGGGCCGGTCGTCGACTACGACGTGCGCCGGGGGACCGCGCTGGTCCGTACCCTCGAGGTCTATTTCGAAGCCGGCGGCGGCCTGGCCAAGGCCGCGGAAGCGCTGCACGTCCATGTGAACACCGTGACGCAGCGCCTCGATCGCGTCGCGCAGCTGCTCGGCGACGACTGGCAGCACCCGCGCCGCGTGCTCGACCTGCAACTCGCCCTGCGCCTGCACCGGCTGCGCGGACCACTGGACGCCGACCACACCTAGGCCGGCGTCAATGTGTGGATCCGATCCATGGGATCCGGCCCACCCACGGCCGTAACGTCCCGTTAACCACCGCATCCCCCTGCGATCCAGGAAGGATCAGCATGTCCATAACCTCCACGCCGGCGGCGGGCACCGAACGCGCCTCCATCGTCAAGGTCGTCTTCGCCTCCCTGGTCGGCACCGCCGTGGAGTGGTACGACTTCTTCCTCTACGGCTCCGCGGCGGCCCTCGTCTTCGGCACCCTGTTCTTCCCCTCCTCGGACCCGGTGACCGGCACCCTGCTGGCGTTCGGCACCTACGCGCTGGGGTTCGTCGCCCGGCCGCTCGGCGGCATCGTGTTCGGCCACTTCGGCGACCGGGTCGGCCGCAAGAAGATGCTGGTCGTGTCGCTGATGCTGATGGGCGGGGCGACGATCGCGATCGGGTTGCTGCCGACGTACGCGACGATCGGCCTGGCCGCGCCGATCCTGCTGCTGGTCTGCCGCCTGCTGCAGGGCTTCGCGGTCGGCGGCGAGTGGGGCGGCGCGGTGCTGATGGCCGCCGAGCACGGCGACGACGCCCGCCGCGGGTTCTGGTCGTCGTGGCCGCAGGCCGGTGTCGCCCTCGGCAACCTGCTCGCCACCGGCGTGCTGTGGCTGCTCGCCCTGGTGCAGCCGGACGAGCAGTTCGAGGCGTGGGGCTGGCGCATCCCGTTCCTGCTCAGCGCGGTGCTCGTGCTGGTCGGCCTCTGGGTGCGGATGACCATCGAGGAGTCGCCGGTCTTCCAGCAGGCGCAGACCCAGCTCGCCGGCCGCGACCACCAGCCGCTGCTGGAGGTGGTGAGGCGGTACCCGCGCGAGGTGCTGCTGGCGATGGGCATGCGGCTGGCGGAGAACATCGGGTACTACATCGTCACGGTCATCTCGATCACCTACCTGACCACGTTCGCGGGGACGGCCGCGGACAAGAGCCTGATCCTGACCGCGCTGCTGATCGGCTCCGCCGTACAGTTCGTGGTCATTCCGTTGATCGGCGCGCTCTCCGACCGCCTCGGCCGCCGGCCGATCTACCTGGCCGGCGCTGCCGGCATCGCGATCTGGTCGTTCCTCTTCTTCGACCTGGTCGGCAGCCGGTCCGAGCCGAAGATCATCCTTGCGGTGGTGGTCGGCCTGTTCCTGCACGCCCTGATGTACGCCCCGCAGGCGGCGTTCTTCTCCGAGCTGTTCGGCACGTCGGTGCGCTACACCGGCGCGTCGGTCGGCTACCAGCTGGCGTCGATCGTGGCCGGCGCGCTGGCGCCGATCATCGCGCTGAAGCTGCTCGGTGACGTGGAGTCGCCGAACACGACGGCGGTCGCCATCTACATGACGGTCGCTTCGGTGATCACCATCGTGGCGGTCCTGCTGGCGAAGGAGACAGCGCGGACCTCGCTGCGGCACGACCGCACCCTGGACCAGAGCGCCGACTGACCGTCGTTCACACGGTCAGCTGTGCAGCGCCGCCGGGCTCAGTGCGGGCTCGGCGGCCTCCAGCGCCAGGTCGATGTCCTCGGCGGTGCCGGGCCGGGCGAAGAAGAAGCCCTGCGCGTAGCGGTAGCCGAGACTGTGCAACCGCTCCGCCTGCGCCCGGGTCTCGACGCCCTCGGCGACGGCCCGCAGGCCGAGCGTCGCGGCGATGCCGCTGAGCGACGCCGCGATCGCCTCCTTCTCCGGCCCGCCGTTGAGGTCGTCGATGAACGACTTGTCCACCTTCAGCGTGGTGACCGGGCAGGTCCGCAGCAGCGTCAGCGACGAGTGGCCGGTGCCGAAGTCGTCCAGCGCGATGCCGACGCCCAGCTCCCGCAGCCGGTGCACGGTCGCCAGCGCGGGACCACCGACGAACACCGCGGTCTCGGTGACCTCCAGCGTGAGCTGCTGCTCCGGCAGGCCGTGCCGGCGCAGTGCCGCCGCGACGAGACCGGGCAGCTCCGGGTCGAGCAGCTGCCGGGCCGAGACGTTGACGCTGACCTTCGGCGCGGACGCGCCGTGCGCCCGGTACCAGACGGCCGCGCGGGCGCAGGCGGCGTCGAGGATCCACGCGCCCAGATCGATGATCAGGCCGGTCTGCTCGGCGACCGGGATGAACTCGGCCGGCGACACCGGCGGCCCGTCCTGCGGGTGCCAGCGCACCAGCGCCTCCACCGCCCGGACGGTGCCGTGCGGCAGCTCCACGATCGGCTGGTAGACCAGCCGGAACTCCTCCCGGTCGAGACCGTGGCGCAGCGCCGCCGCCAGGTGGGCGTCGTGCTGCGCGGTCGCGTCCAGCGCGGCCGTGTACACCTGGTGCCGGTTGCCGCCGACCCGCTGGGCGCTCTGCAGCGCCAGCTCGGCCCGGCGCAGCAGATCCGGTACGGCGTCGCCCTCGCCCGAGGCCACCCCGACGGTGACGGTGACGAGCAGGTCGTGCTCGCCGACGGTCAGCGGCGCCTGGAACGCCTCCACCAGGGCCACGGCCAGCGCGGTGCCGTCCTGGCCGTGCGGCAGCAGCACGCCGAACTCGTCGCCGAGCAGGCGGGCCACCACGGCGGTGTCGCCGACGGTGGCGGCGATCCGGTCGGCCGCCTGACGCAGGATGGCGTCACCGGCGTCGTCGCCGAGCCGGTCGTTGAGCGCGGCGAACCGGTCCAGGTCGCAGACCGCGACGGTGCTCGCCGCCGTACGCCGCTGCAGGGTCTCGGTGAAGAACCGCCGGTTGGGCCGGCCGGTGAGGTCGTCGTGGCGTGCCTGGCCGGCGAGCCGGTCCAGCAGCCGGTTGTTGTCGGTCAGCGCGGCGTGCTGGCGGACCAGGACCAGCAGGATCAGCCCGACCGCGCCGGCCGCGAGGCCGGCCGGCAGGAAGCCGGTGTGCAGGGTGACGCCGAGCAGCATGGTCGCGGTCACCGCGACCGCGACGTACGGCACCGCGCTCACCCGGTGCCGGCCCTGCTCACCGATCGGCGCGACGGCGGCCGGCCGGCTCAGGTTCGCGCGGGTCTGGCTGCGGGCCGCGATCGCCAGCAGCACCGCGAAGACGGGCAGCACCGCCACGGTCCCGTTGAGGTGCGGCCACGGCCGCACGAGCGGCGCCAGCACCAGCGACAGGGGGCCGAGCAGACCGACCGGGCTCAGCACCAGCAGCGCGCGCCCGTGCACCGGGCCGGTGCCGCTCATCGCGACCTTGATGACCGCGACGACGGCGGCGCAGGCGGTCGCCACGACGATGACGCGCAGCGCGGCCGCCACCGCACTGCCCGTCTCCGGCACCGGGGTTATCCACATGACCTGCAGCATCACCAGGCCGGCCGCGACGGCGACGACCGCGGCGTCCAGCCACAGCGCGACGGTGGCGCGCCAGCTGCGGCGCCGGCCCGGCAGGCGCAGCAGGGCGGCCAGGGCCACCGCGATGGCGGACAGGTAGAGCATGCCGGTGACCGGCGTCATCGCGACGACCCGGTCGACGTGCCGCACGGTGTCGATGCCCTGGCTGGCCGTGCCGGCGCCGAGCAGGGCGACGGCGGCGCCGAGACGCCGCCAGAAGAGGCGGGACGCCCCGGTGCCGGTGGACGCGGCCACCACACAACCGGCGACCGAGGTCGCGACGGCGCCGAGCACGGCGGGCCACACCACCCACGGCGGCACCGGCACCACGGTGCCGAGCACGCCGAGCAGCGCGGCGGCGGTGAACCAGCCGGTGGTGCCGGCTACCAGGATTCCCGCCGTACGGGCCGGCCGTGACGGTTGGCGCATGCGGTTCCTATCGGCAGCCGCCCGGCGACGTGTGCGTTCCTGCCTGTGGAACCGGTCACGCCGGTTACTCGCTTGACCGGGCGGCCGGGGTTCGGCCACGGTCGGCTGCGTGGACTCCAGGACCCGGGCGAACCGGCAGGCGTGGGAGATCGCGTCGCAGAAATATGTGCGGGAGCACGCGGACATCCGGGCGGTGGCGGCGTCCGGCGCGTCGCTGCTGGACACCGAACGCGCCCTCCTGCGAGACGTGCTGCGCACGTCGCCGCAGGTCGTGCACCTGCAGAGCGGCAACGGCACCGACGATGTCGCGCTGGTGCGGGCCGGCGCCGGGTCGGTGGTGGGCGTCGATTACAGCGCCGTGACCGTACGGGCAGCGCAGCGCCGCGCCGTCGAACTGGGTGTCGCCTGCCGTTACGTCGTCGGGGCGCTGCCCGGGGCGCCGCTCGCGGACGGCTGCGCCGATCTGGTCTACACCGGCAAGGGCGCGCTGATCTGGATCACCGACCTGGCCGCCTGGGCCCGTGACGTGGTCCGGCTGCTGCGCCCCGCCGGGCACCTGTTCATTCACGAGGAGCATCCGGCCGCGCCGCTGTGGACGTGGGACGCCGACGAGCCTCGCATCCGCCCCGACCGCGACTACTTCGCGGCGAGCCACGTCAACGACTCGTTCCCGGCCGAGGGCGCGGTCCAGCAGCAGCACACCTTCGGTGATCTCGTCACCGCGCTGTCCGCCGCCGGCCTGCACATTCTGCGGATGCGGGAGTACGCGGAACCGTTCTGGCGGATGGGTGACCTCGACGCCGCCGCCTGGGCGGGGCGCCTGCCGAACGCGTACGCCCTGCTCGCCGTCCGGGCGCGCTAGCCGGCGGCGGGCATGATGGACCGGGTCGGGCCGTTCGAGGGAGGGTGCGCCGATGGACTTCGACACCGCGCTGGCTTCGCTGTTCTCCGCGGAGGGGCGCCGCGACCCGTACCCGGCCTATGACGTGCTGCGCTCCCACGCGCCGGTCTTCTCGGCGCTGGACGGGCGGTGGTTCGTCACCACGCACGCCATGACCAACCGGCTGCTGCGCGACGCCAGCCTGCGCGTCGCCGACGCCGCCGACTACGACAGCTTCTGGCCGGACTGGCGGGAGAACCGCGGGGTCGCCTCGATCGTGCTGTCCATGCTGCAGAACAACCCGCCCGACCACACCCGGATGCGGCGGGCGGCCGCGGCCACCTTCACCGCCCGCCGGGTCGCCGCGCTGCGCGACGTCATCACCGAGCAGACGGTGGAGCTGATCAAGGCGATGCCGGAGCGGGCCGACTTCATGAGCGCGTTCGCGTACCCGCTGCCGATCGGGGTGATCTGCGCGCTGCTCGGCGTGCCCGCCGCCGACCGGCCCTGGTTCCGGCAGCGGGCCGCGGACCTGACCGTGGTGCTGGAACCGATCAGCACCGAGGAGGAGATGTCCCGTGCCGACGCGGCCGGCCGGGAGCTGGAGGACTACTTCATCGGCCTGATCGCCGAGCGGCAGCGCGCCCCGCAGGAGGACCTGACCAGCGCGCTCGCCGCCGAGGGCTCCGGCCTGACGGGCGCGGAACTGCTCGCCAACCTGGTGCTGCTGCTCGTCGCCGGCTTCGAGACCACCACCAACCTGCTCGGCACCGGCCTCACGATCCTGCTGGAGCATCCCGAGCAGGCAGCCCGGTTGCGCGCCGACCCGGAACTCGCGCCGGCCTTCGTCGAGGAGATCCTGAGGTACGACTCCCCGGTGCAGCTCACCAGCCGTTTCACCAGCGTCCCGATCGACCTCGGCGACGGTGGCTCGCTGCCCGCCGGCGCGAGCCTGAACATGCTGCTCGGCTCCGCCAACCGGGACCCGGCCCGCTACCCCGACCCGCACCGTTTCGACCCGGACCGCCCGAACATCCAGCCGGTCTCGTTCGGCGGCGGCGCCCACTACTGCCTGGGCGCCCCGCTGGCCCGGCTCGAGGCGCAGGTCGCGTTCCCGCTGCTGCTGACCATGCTGCCCCGGCTGGCCGTGGCCGGCGTGCCCGTGCTGCGCGACCGCCTGGTGCTGCGCGGTTACGCCACCCTGCCGGTGGCGGCCGGCTGATGCCCGGCGCCGCGGACTTCTTCTACGAAGCCGGAACCCTGAAACGCACCGCCCGCAGCGGCTGGGCGCTGGCCCGGATGGCGAACCGCGAGTCCGTGGCCGACCATTCCTTCCGCACCGCGCTGATCGCGATGACGCTCGCCGCGATGGCCGGCGCCGACCCCGACCGGGCCGCAACGCTCGCCCTGCTGCACGACCTGCCGGAGGCCCGGCTCGGCGACATGCACCACCTCACCCGCCGCTACCTGGACGAGCCCAAACCGTTCCGCCAGGTGATCGACGACCAGACCGCCGGCCTGCCCGCCCCCGCCCGCGACGTGCTGCGCGACCGCGCCGCGCAGTGGCTGGACCAGGACTCCATGGAGGCGCGGCTGGCCCGCGACGCCGACGTCCTCGACTCGGTCCTGCACGTGCGCGAAAGTCTCTCCGACCGCCCCGAGCTGGAAGCCCGCTGGCTGGACTATCTGGCCGCCTCGGTCCAGACCGAGACAGGCCGGGCGGTCCTGGCCGACATCCGCGCCACGGACCCTGACGAGTGGTGGCCCCGCACCGTTACCCCCACCCCACCCCCTCCCGGACCCTCCGGCTGCGCGTGAGGGCTGCTTCCGCCGGTCGGAACCGACCCTGACCGCCAGCCGGTTGGCCCGGCTGCACCCGAGGGCTGTTTCAGCCGGTCGGAGCCGACGCTGACGGTCAGCCGGTTGGCCCGGCTGCGCGTGAGGGCTGTTTCAGCCGGTCGGAGCCGACGCTGGCGGTCAGCCGGTTTGCGCGGCTGCGCGTGAGGGTTGCTTTGGCCGGTCCGGGACGACGCTGCGGTCAGCCGAGCGGATTCCACCGTTGATCGGACAGCCCGTTGAGGGGCTCTTGGGCGGCAGGGACGCGACCCTGGGCGTCAGCCGGTGGGCCTGGCTGTCGTGTGGGGCTTGTTGGGTGGGCGGATCGCGGCGCTGGGTGTCAGCCGGTGTTGATCTAGCAGGGGGACCGGGCGTGGGTCGGGCTGGCCCGTGCGCGCTGTCAGTGGCGGCGCGGCGGCGGGCCGGCGGCAATCTGTCGACCGCGGCGGCGCAGCGCGAGGCCGATGACGAGCGTGGTGGTGCTGACGGTGAAGGCCAGGATGTTCGGCACCACCAGCGGCCAGTCGGCGCGGGTCCAGCCGTAGCCGATCCACAACCCGAACCCGGGCAGCAGCAGGCCGAAATACCCGAGCGAGATGTCCGCGGACGACCGCCGCTTGATCATGCGATGGATCTGCAGAACGGGTGCGAGCGCCATCACCACACCCCAGACAGCCGCAGCGATTCCGAGCATCGGTCACCTCGCGAGAGTGAGGCGCTCGGCCGGGCGGGCCGCGTCGACCTGGGGTCGGGAGCGCAAACGCGACCACCGGGAAGTCTAGCCGCCATCGGCGCCGATTACGCCCGTCGCCGGCAGCACGCTGGCCCCCGCGCCGCACGACTTGCCGTATCGCCAGCGGCGCAGCGCCCCCACCATCCCGGCTGGCCGTCATGCACGCTATGCGCTCGCCGTGGGGGTCGTCGGCGCCAGCCGGGCGTGCTGGGCTGGCCGTCATGCACGCTATGCGTTCGCCGTGGGGTCGTCAGCGCCAGCCGGGCGTGCTGGGCTGGCCGTCATGCACGCTATGCGTTCGCCGTGGGCGTCGTCGGCGGCAGCCGGCGTGCTGGGCTGGCCGCCACGCACGCCATGCGTTCGCCGGAGGGTTCGTCAGCGCCAGCCGGGCGGGATCGGCTGGCCGCCACGCACCGAGTGCCGGTAGAGGCCGAGGTGCGGCGGCGGGGCGCGAGCGCCCCGCCGCCTGATGGGTGGATCAGCAGCGGCCCAGGTCCTGCCACTGCTCGGTCCAGCCCGGTTCGGAGCCTTGCGTCCAGTACCGGGCCCGCCACAGGTGCACACCGTCACCCGACTTCGGCCCGGACGGGTCGCCGTACTTGCTCTTCTCGTGTTTGACGACGCTGCCGCCGGTGTAGACCGACCCGAACTGCCAGGCCGGCGCCGACGAGCAGTCGCCGGCCGGCGGCGTGGAGACCGACGGGGACGGCGACGGTGAGGACGGCGCCGGCGATGACGGCGTCGGGTTGGTGCACGGCCCGGACGACGCGACCGTGTCGTGGAACGCCGTCCCGGCGGACCGGTACGACGACGTCTGCGCCGTCACCTGCCCCGGCGACAGCACCTGGTTCTTGGCGAACAGCACCCAGTCGACCTGCTCGATATAGGTCGACATGCCACCGCTGTGCGTGGCCGTGTCGATGAACCACAGGTTCCAGTTGATGGTCATCGTCTGCCGGGGGTAGAACTTCCCGCCGTGGTCCCCGACCTGCACCCCGTCGATGTAGTAGACGACGTGCCCGTTGGCCACCTGCGCCACCAGGTCGTGCCAGCCGTCCAGGCTGGAACGCTGCGACGTGTGCATGTTGTCGGCGTACCAGGGGTCGGCCCGGTACGTGTACCAGCTGGTCTGGTAGTTGATCGGCCCGGTCTCGCCCCACCCGCCGTTGGGCAGGTACTCGGAGATGTCGAGTTCGCTGTAGGTCGGGTCCATGTCCCCGTTGAGCGGGCTGATCGTGAAGAACGTCTGGTTGATGTGGTCGCCGTCGTTGCCGCTGACCGGTGCGTCGGTGAACCGGACCCGGCTGGCGTAGGTGCCTTCGAAGTAGCGCTTCTGCGTCGAGTAGAGCTCCGCGTGACTGGTGCCGGCCGCGGTGCCGTCGGTCGACGCGGTCAGCTGCATGACCTTCTGACCGCCGGAGGGGGGGAAGGTGATCGCCGACGGCGACCAGTTCGCGCCGGGCACGCCCGGCCCGCCCTGGTAGCTGCGCGGCGTCCACCCGTTGGCGGTGAGGGACGGATCCGACGACGAGGCGTAGTGGAAGTCGTCGAAGAGGTAGCCGCAGTCTGCGGCGGAAGCACTGCCGGTGGTCAGCGCAACCGCGCCGAACGCCGACATGGCGGACACGAGCAGGCCTGCGAACAGGCGTCTGCCTACGGACATCAGAACTCCTAGGGGGAGGAGTGTTACCGGACCACGCCGGCGGTCATCCCGGCGCGGAGGACGAGAACCGTTTCAGTCGCTGTCGTAGCCCTGGCTGACCGGCAGGGCGGCCGTTCCCTGCGCCAGGACAGAACGGTCCGGGCCGGGGTCGAGCACCGGCGGCAGCGGGCGCTCGTTCCACAGACCCGGAAATCGAAGATGCCGGTGAAAGGGCATGTCTTCCTATGCGGTGCGCCGGATGCGCCCGGCGTACCGCGCCTCGAGTTCGGCGTTGTGCTCCTTGCCGCCGGGCACGTTGTCCGACAGGTAGACCGGTGGGGTGATCCCCGCCGCGAGCAGGCGGTCGACCACCTCGGCGATGATCTGCTGGGCGAGCAGGGCCGCGGTGATCGAGGAGACGGCGCCCACCGCCCCGCCGCCGGGCAGGGGGAGCGTCGCGTCCCCGTACGGAGCTCCGTTGTCCAGCACGACGTCCGCGATGTCGCCGAGCTTGCGCCCGCTCGGGTGGCGCGAAGCGACGCCCGCCGAGTGCTGCGCCGAGGTGATCGCGATCAGCGGGTGGCCGCGTTCCTTGACCAGCAGGGCCATCTCGACGACCGCGCCGTTGATGCCGGAGTTGGAGGCGATCACGAACGCGTCGTCGGGTTTGATCGGGGCCAGCTGGTAGAGCCGGTGGGCGATGGCGGGGTTGCGCTCCACGGTGGGGTCGGCCAGCGCCTCCAGGGGTTCGCCGCCGTAGAGGACGATGTCGCGCAACGCGATCCGGTTGGTCGGGACCAGCCCGCCGGCCCGGCCGGCGATCTCCATGGCCAGGGCCTCGGAGTGCCCGCACCCGAACGCCTGGATGACGCCGCCGTTGCGGACCGAGTCGGCCAGCAGGTCGGCCGCTCGGAGTTTGAGGTCGTGCTGGCCGTTGCCGACCCGGTCCACCACCTCTGCGACCTGTCGCAGATAGTCGCCGCTGGTGACGCTCACGGTGCTCCTCTCGAGGGGCCAAGTGTGGTGGTCATCGTTTTCATCGATTGCTGTTGCCGATGAAAATTACGACCATCCTGTGACCTAGTCAACAATGAATTTCTGTGCTTCGATCCTGCCCATGGATCTCGTGGTGGGCGTGGACGCCGGCGGGACGACCTCGCGTGCCGTGGTCGCCACCCTCTCCGGGCAGGTGGTGGGCCGGGGCGTGGCCGGGCCGGGCAACCCGCTGTCGGCCGGCCCGCGGGCCGCTGCCTCGATCGCCACGGCCCTGCGCCAGGCACTGGCCGGAGTGTCCACGTCGGCCGTCACGGCCGGTGTGCTGGGACTGGCCGGCGACTCCGCCTGCACCGATCCGGCGATCACCGCGGCGCTCGCCGGCGCCTGGGCCTCGGCCGGTCTCACCTGCCCGTGGACCGTCGTCGGCGACGCGATCACCGCCTTCGCGGCCGGCACCAGCGCGCCGCACGGCGCGGTCCTCATCGCCGGCACCGGCGCGGTCGGCGCGGCCGTTCACGACCCCGGAATCCTCAGCGTCTCCGACAGGTCGGAGCCCGACAGATACTCCATGACCACGAACTGTGAGCCTCCAGGCTCGATGGAGCCGGTGTCGTA
>NZ_JBEZZB010000244.1:0-10893 GCF_040638955.1 Actinoplanes sp. NPDC024001 | reverse complement strand
CAGCGCCCGGCCGGCCGACCGGACCAGCTCACCGGCGACCTCCTCGTCCGGTCCGAGCGCGGCGTGCGCCCGGTGCCAGGCGCGCCGGTCCGGGTCCTGGACCGGGTCGGTCACCTCGGCGAGCGCCTGGTGCACCCGCCGCAGGTCGGCGGCGGTCCCGGATCGCCAAGCGGCCGAGCGCACCAGCGGGTGCGGGAACCGCACCCGGGTGCCCAGCTCGATCAGGCCGTCGGCCTCGGCCTGCATGGCCGCCTCCGGCCCGACACCCAGCAGCTGCAGCGCCCGCCACAGCAGCAGCGCGTCGCCGACCGGCTCGATCGCCGCGGCCAGCAGCACGGTACGGGCGTCCGGCGCGAGCCCCGCGATCCGCCGGCGGAACCCGTCCTCGACCCGGCTGGCCAGCGGCGTCACGCTCAGGCCCCCGAACCCGAACGCCAGCTCCTCCGGCGACAACCCGCGGGTCAGCTCCAGCAGGGCCAGCGGGTTGCCGCGGGTCTCGGCCACGATCCGGTCCCGGACCCGGGCGTCCACCGGCCCGGTCAGTACCGAGTCCAGCAGCGCCCGCGCGTCCGCCTCGGGCAGCCCGTCGACTCGCAGCTCCGGCAGCCCGTCGAGGGCGTCGCCGAAGGTGGTCTCGTGGGTCCGCTCCCGGGCGGCGAAGACCAGCGCCACCGACTCCGCGTCCAGCCGGCGGGCGGCGAAGGCCAGGATCAGCCCGGAGAGCCGGTCCAGCCACTGCACGTCGTCGATCAGGCAGATCACCGGCTCGGCGGTGGCGGCCTCGGCGAACAGGCCGAGCGTGGCCATGCCGAGAACCAGCAGCTCCGGTGCCGGGCCGACGGTCAGCCCGAACGCGATGCGCAGCGCCGTACGCTGCGGCTCGGGCAGCCGGTCGAGGGAACCGAGCAGGGGCGCGCACAGTTGCTGGAGCCCGGAGTAGGCGATCTCCGACTCGGACTCGACGCCGGCGGCGCGCAGCACGCGTACCGTGGCGGAGCGCTCGGCCAGGTAGTCGAGCAGCGCGGTCTTGCCGGTGCCGGCCTCGCCGCGCAGCACCAGAGCGCGGCTGCGCCCGGCGCGGACCTCCAGCAGCAGGTCGTCGAGGGCGTGCTGTTCCCGCTGGCGCCCGCGCAGCTCGACGCCGATCATGGTGGCCGTCATGGTCATGCCGCCAGGGGAAGGGCGGCGGTCATCGGGCTGGTGCGCCGGCTCCGGGCGGTTCGGCGCCGGCCGGCGAGGTCGATCGGCGCATGCGTCACCGCGTCACCGATCACGACCGCGCCGTTGCACAGGATGCTCCAGCCGAGGTCGCTGTGTGCGGCGACGACGCGGGCGGTGTCCCACCCCGGCTGATCGATGGACGGGCACGAAGGCTGATGTTCGCACATGCCATCAGTCTCGGAAGATTCCCGCCGTGGCACATCGAGGCCAACCCGACTCCTGCGATACCGGCTAGCCGGTATCAGCGCCGCCCGATCGCCCCTGACGGGCTCAGTAATAATCTTGTGCGATGACGGGGTTGCGGGTGGTGTTGGCGGAGGACGACGTCCTGTTGCGGGAGGGCATCGCCAGCCTCCTGGACCGGTCCGGCCTGCAGGTGCTGGGGCAGGCCGGTGACGGCGCGGAACTGCTCGCCCTGGCTCGCCGGACCCGGCCGGACGTGGTCGTGGTGGACGTGCGGATGCCGCCGACGCACACCACCGAGGGCCTGCAGGCGGCCCGCGAGCTGCGCCGGGAGCTCCCGGAGACGGCGATCCTGGTGCTGTCCGCGCACGCCGACGTGGAGCAGGCGATGGAGCTGCTCTCCAGCGGCCGGCGGATCGGTTACCTGCTGAAGAGCCGGATCACCGAGGTGGCCGAGTTCCTGGCCGCCATCGACCGGATCGCCGGCGGCGGCTCGGTGATCGATCCCGGTCTGGTGGAGGAGCTGGTGACCGCGCAGCGGCGCGACGATCCGCTCGCCGTGCTCAGCGCCCGTGAGCGGGAGGTGCTGGCGCAGATGGCGCAGGGGCAGTCCAACTCGGGCATCGCGCGGCGGCTGTTCATCACCGAGGGCACCGTGGAGAAGCACGTCCGCAGCGTGCTGTCGAAGCTGAACCTGCCGGAGACCGACGACCACCACCGCCGGGTGCTGGCCGTCCTGGCCTTCCTCGAAGCCCGCTAACCGCGAAGCCGGTCCTGGACGGCTCGGGCGGACAGGGCGGTCTTGGCCAGGAAGCCGATCGCGGGGCTGCTCGCGATCAGGTCGGCGTAGTCCTCCTCGGCGTGCGTGGAGATCATGATGACCGGGACGGGCAGCTGCCGGGCCAGGTCGAAGCCGCTCTCGCCGCCCAGCTTGATGTCGACCAGGGCGACGTCGGGCGCCAGCTCGGCGGCCCGCGTCATCGCCTGCGCGCCGGTCGTGGCCGTGGCCACCACCTCCAGGCCCTCCCGTTCCAGCAAGTCACGGGCGGCGGCGAGGAAGTGGTGGTTGTCGTCCACGAGCAGGCAACGCAGTGTCACCGCTCAAGGGTGGCAGCACCGGGCGCGGTCCGCATTCCTGCTAGCCGCCACTTCTACCGCGAATTGACCGATACGTCCAAGGGGACCCGGCAGGTGACGGTCGTACCCGTACCCGCCGGGCTGTTGATCTCGAAGGTGCCGCCGAGAGCCTCGATGCGGTCCTTGAGGCCCAGCAGGCCGGAGCCGCGTGCCGGGTCGGCGCCGCCGGCGCCGTCGTCGTGGACCCGCAGCACCAGGGTGCCGTCCGGCGCCTCGGCGGTGACCTGGACGACCGAGGCGCCGGCGTGCTTCACCGCGTTGGTGAGCATCTCCGAGACCACGTAGTACGCGCCGACCTCGACCGGCTGGGGCAGCCGGCCGTCGAGGCGCACGTCGATCTCGACCGGCAGCGGCGCCCGCCGGCCCAGCGCCCGCAGGGCGGAACGCAGACCGGAATCGGACAGCACCGCCGGGTGGATGCCCCGGGACAGCTCGCGCAGCTCCTCGATCACCGCCATCAGGTCGGTGGCGACCTCGGTCATCTCCTGATGCCGGTCGCCGCGCTGCTCGGCGTCCATCGCGGCCGAGCGCAGCCGCAGGGCGAGCGCGACCAGCCGCTGCTGGGCCCCGTCGTGCAGGTCGCGTTCGATGCGGCGGCGCGCCTCGTCGGCGGCCGCCACGATGCGGGCCCGGGAGCTGATCAGCTCGGCGCGGCTCTGCGCGTCGGCCACCGAGGTCGCCACCAGCTCGATGAACTCGGCCATCCGCGCCTCGGTGTCGTCGGGCAGCCGGCCCTCGCTGGAGCCGACCGCGATCATGCCCCAGAGCCGGCCGCTGACGTGGATCGGCATGCCCACCGCGGAGATCAGGCCCTCCTCGGCGTACCTCTCGCCGCCGGGCAGCTCGCGGTAGTCGTCGACCCGGGCGGTCCGCCCGGTGCGCTGGACCGTCGCGGTCAGCCCGCTGGGCGGGTAGCCCTCCCACGCCTGGCCGACCCGCACGTGCGGCCCGGTGGTGCCCTCGTTGGCGAGCAGGGTCGCGGTGCCGTCCCGCTCGTAGCGGATCAGCCGGGCGGTGCCGGTGCCGAAGTGCCGCAGCACCTCCTTGGTGACCGCGGCGAAGACCACCTCGGGCGCCACGCCCCGGGCGATGAGCAGGGCGAGCCGGCGCAGCGAGGCCTGGGTCTCGGCGAGCACCCGCAGCTCCTGCTCGGCCTGGGCGTTGGCGATGGCCAGCGCGGCCAGGTGGATGAAGTCGTGGATGCGCGACTCGGTGCCCGGCGGGAAGTCCGGGCGGGTGGTCCCGGCGACGGCCACCCCCCAGCGGCGAGTGCCGACCGTCACCGGGGTGGCGATCGCGGCCCGCAGGTGCAGCTTCTTGACCAGGGCGCCGAACGGGCCGTTGCGCAGGGCGTCACCGGACGCCCGGGCGGTCCGGCCGGTGTGGATCACCTGCTGGAGCAGCATCTCCGGCTCGAGCACGATCCGGGAGGCGACCGGCATCTCCGCGGTCACCCCGCCGTACGAGCCGACGACGGTGACCGTCTCGCCGGCCTCCTCGGCGCCCGCGCCGTCCAGCCGGGTCACGAAGGTGGCGTCCGCGCCGATCAGGCCGGCCAGCTCGTCGGCGACCGCGGTGAACACGGCCGCCGGGCGGGCGCCGCCGGCCACCAGGGTCGCCACCCGGCGCAGCGCGGCCTGCTCCTCGGCCAGGTCGCCGCGGGCCCGCTCGGACTCGACCGCCCGCCGGCCGGTGACCGTGGCGACCGCACCCACGATCACGGCCATCAGGATGAACAGGCCGAGGATGATGAACGCGTTGGTGTTGAGGTCGCGGAACGGCGGCAGGAAGAACCAGTCGTAGGCGAGGATCGCGGCCACCCCGACCGGCAGCGCGTACAGGATGCCGGCGCTGCGTGCCACCGCCAGCACCCCGCCCAGCAGCGTGAGGCTGAGAACCACGCCGGGCACGTGGTGGCGGGGCGCGGCCGCGCAGATCACCGCCCAGACGGTGAAGGCCGCCAGCCCGGCGACGACGGCGAGCCCGATCTCGACCGGAAGGGGGATCCGGGCTCGCCCCGGCGTCGCAGCATCCATGGGCACCATCATCGGGCCCGGTCCGAGGTCAGTCCCGGCCGGGGAACCGCTCGGTGATCTCCTGCAGCAGCCAGCCGTTGCCGTCCGGGTCGGTGAACGACGCGTAGCTGCCGTACGAGCGGCGCTCCGGGTCCGGTCCGGGCACCCGCCCGCTGGTGTCCACGCCGCGCAGCCCGTGCCACACGTCGCCGACCTTGACGCCGAGCCGCAGCAGCTCCTCGCGGGCCGCGTCGATGTCGTCGACGATCAGCATCAGGTCCTGCGCGGAGCCGGGCTCGGCGGTGGTCAGGCCGGTGCCGAACTGGATCGACGCCTTCGAGCCGGGCGGGGTGAACTGGACGACGCGCAGGCCGTCGTTGATCGGGAAGTCGGCGTCGAGCCGCCAGCCGAGACCCGAGTAGAAGTCCTTGGCCCGGTCGACGTCGGTGACCGGCAGGACGGTGACCTCGAAGCGGAACTGGATCGGTGAAGTAGTCATGGCAGAAGATTGCTCCCGCACCGGGGGTGCTCGCCCCCGTGCCGGTCCCTGGCGTGACCCCGGGGCCGGCACACCCGTGCACTGGCCACGATCCCCGCGCGTTACGGTCTGTGGACGTGGACAGAGTGCTGTTTGATGAGCTGGCGGGGACGCTCACCGGCGTTGCCGACGACCGGGCGCCCCTCGTGCTGCTGCACGGCCTGACCTTCGACCGGCGGCAGTGGGCCCCGCTGCTGCGTGAGCTCGGCGCGGTCGACCCGGGCCGCCGGGTGCTCACCCTCGACCTGCCCGGCCACGGCGACTCGCCACCGCAGCCGGACTACCGGATCGGGACGGTCGCGGAGCTGGTCCACCGGGCGGTCACCGCCGCCGGGCTGACCGCGCCGGTGCTGGCCGGGCACTCGATCGGGGCGCTGTTCGCGACCGACTACGCCGCCCGCTTCCCGGCCCGCGGGGTGGTCAACGTGGACCAGCCGCTGCTGCCCGGCCCGTTCGGCGATCTGATCCGGGGCGCCGCGCCCACGCTGCGCGGCCCGGACTGGCGTACGTTCTGGGACCGCCTGCAGGACGGGATGGGCATCGCGGCGCTGCCCGCGGACGCCCGTGCCCTGGTCGAGCTGACCTCCCGGCCGCGGGCCGAGCTGCTGCTCGGCTACTGGGACGAGATCGTGCACGGCACCGACGACGAGGTCGCCCGGCAGCGGCGGGCCGACCTCGAGGCGATCGCGGCGCGCGGCGTCGACTACCGCTGGATCGCCACGTCCGAGCCCGCGCCGGCGTACCTGCGCTGGCTGACCGGCGCGCTGCCGGGCGTCGAGGTCACCGTGCTGCCGGGCGGCCACTTCCCGCACCTGGCCTACCCGGCAGAGCTGGCGAAACTGCTGGCCTGATCAGCTCGTGGCGGCCGGGTAGTCGGTCGACCGGCTGACGTGGGCCCACTTCTCGGCCTCGGCGTTGCGGGCGGCTCCGGCCGCGAGCGCGGAGGCCAGGGCGTCGGAGCCGAGCGGCAGCCGGCGCGGCGGGTCGTCGTGCTCGACGATCTCGACGATCGCGGCGGCCGCCCGGTCCGGGTCGCCCTGCTGGCGGCCCTGCGTCTGCTCCCGGAACTCGTTGATCCGGCCGACCGTCTCCCGGTAGTCCGGTCCCACCTCGTGCCGGACCATCGACGACCCCTGCCAGTCGGTGCGGAACGCGCCCGGCTCGACGATGATCACCTTGACGCCGAACGGCGCCACCTCGCTGGCGAGCACCTCGGAGAAGCCCTCGACGGCGAACTTGGCGGTCTGGTAGGCGCCCATCCCGGGGGTGCCGCCGACCCGCCCGCCGATCGAGGAGACCTGCACCAGCACGCCGGAGCGCTGTTCGCGCAGGACCGGCAGCGCGGCCCGGGTCACGTTGACCACCCCGTGCAGGTTGGCGTCGAGCTGGGCGCGGAAGTCGTCGTCGGACATCTCCTCGATCGGGGCGCTGTTGGCGTACCCGGCGTTGTTGACCACGACGTCGAGGCGGCCGAAGGCGGCGACGGTCGCCGCCACCGCGGCCCGTGCCGCCGCCGGGTCGGTGACGTCGAGCGCGACCGCGCGCATCCGGTCGGGATGCCGTGCCACCAGGTCGTCCAGGTCCTGCGGGCGGCGGGCGGTCGCCATCACCCGGGCGCCGGAGGCCGCCGCCGCGGCCGCGATCGCCCGGCCCAGGCCGCGGGAGCTGCCGGTCACCAGCCACACCTTCGATTCGGTCATCGTGTCCACCTTTCGGTTCGGTGGTTCCAGGCTCGCGTGAGAACCCGCGCCGTCGAGCCAGGGCGAGGCCCTGGCCCGAACCCCGGTGAGGGCTCGGTCACACCGATGAATTCCGGGGGCCCCGGCTCGTCTCACCGGGCATGCGGGTGTCCCGGACGGACCCCCGTGCGAGGACCAGGGTGCGACACGGGTGCGGCGCCCCGGGCCGGTTCGCGATCGTGAGGTGACTCGACCAACTGGGGGGAACGAGATGGGCACCAGCATCACCCTCGCCCCGGCCGCGACGCGGCCGCTGCGGCGCGGCATCCACGTCATCGACGTCGACGGCGTCGAGCAGAGCTATCACGTACGGGGCAGCGGCGCCGACGTCTGCGTCGTGCTGCCCGGTGGCCCCGGGCTCTCCTGGGAGTACCTGCGCATGCCGGCGCTGGAACAGGCGATGCGCGTGGTCTACGTGGAACCGCTGGGCACCGGCCGGTCCGGCCGGCTCACCGGCCACCCGCACGGTTACGACCGCCCGGCGTACGCCCGTGTGCTGGACCGCCTGCTCGACCACCTCGGCCGGCCGCGGGTGCACCTGCTCGGCCACTGCCACGGCGGCAAGGTCGCCCAGTACTACGCGCTGCGCCGCCCGGACCGGCTGGCCACGCTGATCCTTTACGCCAGCACCCCGGTCGAGGGCGCGGAGCGGGCCGCCGAGACCCGCCGCCAGGTCGACCGGTTCATCCGCCGCAACCAGTGGAACCCGGAACTGCCGGCCGTGCTGGACGCCGTCCGGGCGCTGCCCGGCATCGAGGACGACCGGCGGCTGACCGCGACCGTGCGCCGGGCGCTGCCCATGCTGGTCGCGCACTACTGGGCCCGCCGCGAGGAGCTGTCCCGGTTGCGCTCCCGGCTCCAGCTGGCCTACGTCGGCGACCCCGGCGAGTTCGACGACCGTGCCGCGCTGCCCGGCCTCCGGGTGCCGACGCTGGTGATCGCCGGCAGCTACGACGTGCTCGGCGGCCTGCGCTGGGGGCGGGAGCTGCACTCGCTGATCCCGTACGCCCGGCTGCTCGTCCTCGCCTCCAGCGGGCACTTCGGCCACATCGAGGAGCCGGAGCGGTTCACCGAGGCGGTGCTCGGCTTCCTGCGGTCCCGCCGGCTCGAGCCGCGTGCCGGCAGCGCACTGGCCGCATGAGTTATCGTTGCCCCAGTCATAGGAGATCGGAGCTGGACGTGGCAGGGGACGACGACATCTCCGGGTGAGAGACCCCGGGTTCCTTTGTCGTCGCCTGATTCGCCCGTTCTTGACTCTCTCCGAGGTCTGCCATGTCCGACGGTTTCGTCGTCTGCACCAACCTGTCCTTTTCCTGGCCGGATGACACCCCGGTCTTCGAGGATCTGTCCGTCTCGGTGCCCGGTGGGCGCACCGGCCTGGTCGCCGCCAACGGCGCCGGCAAATCCACCCTGCTCAAACTGATCACCGGCGAGCTGCAGCCCACCGGCGGCAGCGTCACCGTCGGCGGCGTGCTCGGATACCTGCCGCAGCACCTGCCGTTCACCGCCGACCGGACCGTGGCGCAGGTCCTCGGCGTCGACCGGATCATCGCCGCGCTGCACGCCATCGAGGCCGGCGACGTCGCCGAGGAGCAATTCACCACGGTCGGCAACGACTGGGACGTCGAGGAGCGGACCCGGGCCGAGCTGGACCGGCTCGGCCTCGGCGAGGTCGCCCTGGACCGGCGGCTCGGCACGCTCAGCGGCGGCCAGGTGGTCTCCCTCGGCCTCGCCGCGCAGCTGCTCAAGCGGCCCGACGTGCTGCTGCTCGACGAGCCCACCAACAACCTGGACCGCGACGCCCGGGAACGGCTGATCGCGGTCCTGCGCTCGTGGCCCGGCTGCCTGCTGGTGGTCAGCCACGACCGGGAGCTGCTGGACGAGATGGATCGCATCGCCGCCCTCGACCACGGCGAGATCCGCTGGTACGGCGGCAACTACACCGAGTACGAGCAGGCGGTGCGCGCCGAACGGGAGACCGCCGAACGGCAGGTCCGCAACGCCGAGCAGGACCTGAAGCGGCAGAAACGCGAGATGCAGCAGGCCCGGGAACGCGCGGCGCGGCGGGCCTCGACGGCGGCGCGCAACCTGTCCGACGCGGGGCTGTCCCGCATCCACGCCGGCAACCACCAGCGCAACGCGCAGGTGTCGGCGGCCCGTGCCGGTGAGACCCACGCCAGCCGGGTCCGCGACGCGCAGGCCCGGTTCGACCAGGCCGACCGGGCGGCCCGCCAGGAGGACCGGATCGCGCTCGAACTGCCGGCGACCAACGTTCCGGCCGGGCGCACCGTCTTCCACGGCGAGAGCCTGCGGGCCGGCTACGACGGGCGGGAGCTGTTCGACGGGATCGACCTGGACATCCGCGGGCCGGAACGGATCGCGCTGACCGGGCCGAACGGGGCCGGCAAGTCGACGCTGCTGCGGCTGATCAGCGGGGACCAGCAGCCGTTGTCCGGCACCGCGACCCGGGCGGTGGGGCGTACCGCGTACCTCTCGCAGCGTCTCGACCTGCTCGACGGTGACCGTACGGTCGCGGAGAACCTGGCGGCGTTCGCGCCCACCCTGCCCGACGCCGACCGGATGAACCTGCTCGCCCGGTTCCTGTTCCGCGGCGCCCGCGCCCACCTGCCGGTCTCCGTGCTCTCCGGTGGTGAACGTCTCAGGGCGACTCTGGCGTGCATCCTCTACGCCGAGCCGGCGCCGCAGCTGCTGCTGCTCGACGAGCCGACCAACAACCTTGACCTGGTCAGCGTCGGTCAGCTGGAGAGCGCGCTCACCTCCTACCAGGGGGCCTTCGTGGTGGTCAGCCACGACGAGCGGTTCCTGCGCGAGATCAAGGTGCAGCGCCGGCTGCGTCTGTCCGGCGGCGAGTTGACCATGGAGGTGTAACGTCCCGGGGCGTGACTGAGCTGCGGGGGCGTCGTCGGGAACGGGAAGCGCTGGACCGGCTGCTGCGGGAGGTCCGGGACGGGCACAGCCGGGTGCTGGTGCTGCGCGGCGAGGCCGGCACCGGCAAGACGGTGCTGCTGGACTACACGGCGGAGCACGCGCCGGCGGGCCGGGTCATCCGGGTCGCCGGCGTGGAGCCGGAGACCGAGCTGGCGTACTCGGCGTTGCAGCAGCTCTGCGCGCCGCTGCTGGAACACCTCGACCGGCTGCCGGAACCGCAGCGGGAGGCCCTCTCGACCGCCTTCGGGCTCAGCGCCGGCCGCCCGCCGGAGGGTCTGCTCATCGGTCTGGCGGTGCTCGGGCTGCTCGCCGAGGCGGCCTCCGAGCAGCCGCTGATCTGTGTCGTCGACGACGCGCAGTGGCTGGACCGGATGTCCGAGATGATCCTGACGTTCGTCGCGCGCCGGCTCGACTCGGAGTCGGTCGCACTGGTCTTCGCCGCGCGGACGCCGTCGGACGACCAGCTCCTCGGCGGCCTGCCGGAGCTGGAGGTCGGCGGCCTGCCGGACGTGGACGCGCGGGCCCTGCTGGACACGGTGCTGCCCGGGCTGATCGACGCCCGGGTCCGGGACCGGATCGTGGCCGAGACCCGCGGCAACCCGCTCGCCCTGCTGGAGCTGCCGCGCGACCTGACCCCGGCCGAGCTGGCCTTCGGGTTCGGCGCGCCGACCGGCACACACCTGGTGAGCCGGGTCGAGGAGGGCTTCAGCCGGCGGATCGCCGCTCTGCCGCCCGAGTCGCGGCGGCTGCTGCTGGCCGCCGCGGTCGAGCCGGTCGGTGACGTGCCGCTGCTGTGGCGCGCCGCGGACCTGCTCGAGGTCGGCCCGGACGCCGCCGTGCCGGCCGAGGCCGCCGGGCTGGTGGAGTTCGGCGCCCGGGTGCGGTTCCGGCACCCGCTGGTGCGCTCCGCCGCCCGCCGCTCCGCCGGCCCCGCCGAGCTGCGCGCGGTGCACCGGGCCCTCGCCGAGGTCACCGACGCGGAGCAGGACCCGGACCGCCGGGCCTGGCACCGGGCGCACGCCGGCGCAGCCGCCGCCTCCGGCGACGACAGATCAGCCGGATGTACGAAGGCGCGCCCGCCCGCCGCCACGATGTCGTCGCGCACCGCCTG
>NZ_JBEZZB010000243.1:0-11051 GCF_040638955.1 Actinoplanes sp. NPDC024001 | reverse complement strand
CGGGCGCGGGCGCGGGTCCGGGATCGGCATCGGGACCGCGGCGATGACCGCGTCGACGCCGCGGCGGGCGAGCATCGGGTCGGCGAGCAGGCAGGCGGCCCAGCTGACGACGACCTCGTCGACCCAGGTGCGCCAGCCCTCGCCGTCGGCGAACTCGTCCTCGGGCTCGCTGCCGGCCTTCCAGTCGAGCAGCGCGGAACCGCCCGGCCCGGCGATCGCGACCAGCGCGGCGTCGACCTCGGTCGGGTAGCGCAGCCAGGCGGCGACCGTGACGGCCTGCCGGGCCTGCAGTTCGGCGAGGGTGTGCGCGACCGTGTTGGAGTCACCGCCGGGGTAGGCGCGCGCCAGCCAGTGGGTGCTGGCAGCGATCACCGGCGACAGAGCGGTAGACGGTCCGGCCACGTGGATGACTCCTCCCTCAGGCGCTAGCCGGGTCCGGCTGGCGTCAGGGGTATAGCTCGGGAGCGCGGGCGCCGTCTTGAGTAAGGTCACTCGATGGCAACGCACGGCAACCAACGCACTCCCCTGGTGGCCGCGGTCGCCTCCGGGATCGCCGAGCTGCGCCCCGACCCGGCCCGCCCGCGGGGCTGGACACTGCTCGTCGACGGTGTGCCGCAGTCGTATGTCGATCTCGGCGACCCCGAGCACCTGGTCTTCTCCTATGTCCGGCAGATCGCCCGCTCCCTGCGCGCCTGGAGCGCTTCCCGCGTACCGGAAAGGATCTTGCATCTGGGTGGGGGCGCGCTGACCGTGCCGCGCCTGGCGGCCCGGTGGTGGCCGGGCGTCGCGCAGAAGGTGGTGGAGCACGACCCGCAGCTGGTCGCGCTGGTGCTGCGGGAACTTCCGCCGGCGGAGCCGGTGGAGATCGCGGTGGGCGACGCGCGCGCGTCGCTGGAGACCGAGCAACCGCAGGGGTACGACGTGATCGTGGCCGACGTGTTCTCCGGCGCCGCGATGCCCGGTTCCGTGGCGTCAATGGGTTTCGCGCAGGCGGCGAGGCGGGCGTTACGTCCCGACGGGCTGCTGGTGATGAATCTGACGGATGTGCCGCCGCTGGCGTCGACCCGGATTCAGGCGGCGACGGCCCGGTCGGCCTTCCCGGACGTGGCTCTGCTGGGCGAGAGCGGGGTGTTGCGGGGCCGGCGGGCGGGCAACGTGGTGCTGCTCGCCGGGTCGGTTCCGGCGTTGCGCCCGCTACGGGATGAACGGCTGTTGCGTGGAGGTGAACTTGTTGTGTTTTCCGGCGGCGCGCGGCCGCGTCTGGATGGGTTCGCCTGAGTCCACTCCGGTAGGTTGAAGGCGCATCGGCGGTCGGCCGGGTTTCATCTTTTCCACTCCGGGGAGTCATAAGACGACGGCGGTGGGTTTTGCCGGTCGCCGGGTCCTCCTGAGCCCCTCTGACTACGGTGGAGATCATGACCGGTCGCTTCCCCATCGAAGACGTGACGCCGGCTGTGTCCGGTGGCCGCTACCCCGCGAAGGCGGTGGTCGGCGAGCTAGTTCCGGTTTCGGCGGTGTCCTATCGCGAAGGTCACCACGCGCTCGGCGTGAACGTGGTATGGCGCGGACCGAACGGCGAGAACAAGCCGTTCACCAGAATGACGCCGGGTGAGCCCGGCCTGGACCAGTGGCACGCCACGATCCGTCCCGACGAGGTCGGCCGGTGGACCTTCACGGTGGAGGCGTTCGACGATCCGTATCGGACGTGGCGCGACGCCGTGGTGAAGAAGATCGGCGCCGGGCAGGGCGCCGAGGACCTGGCGAACGATCTGGCCGAGGGCGCCGAGGTGCTCGACCTGGCCACCAAGATCGTGCCGCACGGCGAGGAGGACCGGGTCCGCGAGGCGGCCGCCGCCCTGCGCGACGAGCAGCGTTCGCTGTTCGCCCGGGTCACCCCGGCGCTGGACCTGGAGGAGCTGCTCTGGCACAACCCGGTCCGGAACCTGGTGACCACGACTCGCTCGTTCGCGATCTGGGTGGATCGCAAGCGGGCCCTCTACTCGGCGTGGTACGAGTTCTTCCCGCGCTCCGAGGGCGCCGAGATCGGGCCGGACGCGACCCCGATCAAGCACGGCACCTTCCGGACCGCGGCGCATCGCCTGCCCGCGATCGCGGAGATGGGTTTCAACATCGTCTATCTGCCGCCGATCCACCCGATCGGCAGGATCAACCGGAAGGGCCGGAACAACACCCTGGTGGCCCGGCCGGAGGACGTCGGCTCGCCGTGGGCGATCGGCTCCGACGAGGGCGGCCACGACGCGATCCACCCGGAGCTCGGCACGCTGGAGGACTTCATCGCCTTCCGGGAGCGGGCCGAGGAGCTGGGCATGGAGGTGGCGCTCGACCTGGCGCTGCAGGCCGCGCCGGACCACCCGTGGGTCAAGCAGTACCCGCAGTTCTTCACCACCCGGGCCGACGGCAGCATCGCCTACGCCGAGAACCCGCCCAAGAAGTACCAGGACATCTATCCGATCAACTGGGACAACGACTACAAGACGCTGCGCGACGAGGTCTACCGCGTGGTCATGCACTGGGTGAACGCGGGGGTGAAGGTCTTCCGCGTCGACAACCCGCACACCAAGGCGGTCAACTTCTGGCAGTGGCTGATCGCCAAGGTGAAGGAGACCGACCCGGACGTGCTGTTCCTGGCCGAGGCGTTCACCCGGCCGGCGATGATGAACGGACTCGGCAAGATCGGCTTCACCCAGTCGTACACGTACTTCACCTGGCGCACCTCCGCGCCCGAGATGCGCGAGTACATGGAGCAGCTGCTCACCTCGGTCGACTGGATGCGGCCGAACTTCTGGCCGAACACCCCCGACATCCTGCACGAGTCGCTGCAGCACGGCGGGCCGCCGATGTTCAAGATCCGCGCGGTGCTGGCGTCGATGCTCACCCCGTCCTGGGGCATGTACTCCGGATACGAGCTGTTCGAGCACGTCGCCCGCCCCGGCGCGGAGGAGTACATCGACAACGAGAAGTTCGAGCTGAAACCGCGGGACTGGGCCGCCGCCGAGCGGACCGGCCGATCGCTCGCGCCCTACCTGACCCGGCTGAACCGGATCCGCGACGAGAACCCGGCCCTGCACTGGCTGCGCAACCTGCGCTTCCACGAGATCGACAACGGCGCCCTGCTCTGCTTCTCCAAGCGGGATCCCGACACCGGCAACACCGTTCTGGTGATCTGCTCGTTCGACTCCAGCAGCGTGCAGTGGGGCAACACCACTCTCGACATGCCGGCGCTCGGACTCGACTGGCACGACCGCTTCACCGTGGTCGACCAGATCACCGGGGCGACGTACGAGTGGGGGCAGTTCAACGCGGTCCGGATCGACCCGTACGTCGAGCCGGCGCACATCTTCGTGGTACAGGCGGGGTAGGGAGACAGTCGATGGAGCTGAGTCAGCACGATCCGGCGGAGCATGATCCGGCACAGGGCAGCCACACCGAGGACGGTGTGGTCGAGCACCCCACCTCCGAGGATTTCGGGCACGCCAGGGCTCTGCCCGCGGACCGTACCTGGTTCCAGCGGGCGGTCTTCTACGAGGTGCTGGTCCGGGCGTTCTACGACTCCGGTTCGGACGGCGGCGGCGACCTGCGCGGCCTGATCGAACGACTCGACTACCTGCAATGGCTCGGCGTCGACTGTCTCTGGCTGCCGCCGTTCTACGACTCGCCGCTGCGCGACGGCGGCTACGACATCCGCGACTTCTACAAGGTGCTGCCGGAGTTCGGCACGGTCGACGACTTCGTGGCCCTGCTCGACGCGGCGCACAAGCGCGGCATCCGGGTCATCACCGACCTGGTCATGAACCACACGTCCGACTCGCACCCGTGGTTCCAGGCGTCGCGGCACGACCCGGACGGGCCGTACGGCGACTTCTACGTCTGGAACGACACCAGCGAGAAGTACAAGGACGCGCGGATCATCTTCGTCGACACCGAGGAGTCGAACTGGACGTTCGACCCGGTGCGCCGGCAGTTCTACTGGCACCGGTTCTTCTCGCACCAGCCGGACCTCAACTACGAGAACCCGGCCGTGCAGGAGGCGATGCTCGACGTCCTGCGGTTCTGGCTGGACCTGGGCATCGACGGGTTCCGGCTGGACGCGGTGCCCTACCTGTTCGAGCAGGAGGGCACCAACTGCGAGAACCTGCCCGCCACGCACGCGTTCCTGAAGCACTGCCGCAAGGTGATCGACGACGAGTTCCCCGGCCGGGTGCTGCTGGCCGAGGCGAACCAGTGGCCGGCCGACGTGGTGGAGTACTTCGGCGACCCGCGCTCCGGCGGCGACGAGTGCCACATGGCGTTCCACTTCCCGCTGATGCCGCGCATCTTCATGGCGGTCCGGCGGGAGTCGCGGTTCCCGATCTCGGAGATCCTGGCGCAGACCCCGGCCATCCCGGACAACTGCCAGTGGGGCATCTTCCTGCGTAACCACGACGAGCTGACGCTCGAGATGGTCACCGACGAAGAGCGCGACTACATGTACTCCGAGTACGCCAAGGACCCACGGATGAAGGCGAACGTCGGCATCCGCCGGCGGCTCGCCCCGCTGCTGGAGAACGACCGCAACCAGATCGAGCTGTTCACCGCGCTGCTGCTCTCGTTGCCGGGGTCACCGGTGCTCTACTACGGCGACGAGATCGGCATGGGCGACAACATCTGGCTCGGTGACCGCGACGGTGTGCGCACACCGATGCAGTGGACGCCGGACCGCAACGCCGGGTTCTCCACGGCCACTCCCGGCCGGCTCTACCTGCCGGTCAACCAGGACCCGGTGTACGGGTACCAGGCGGTCAACGTGGAGGCCCAGCGGGACAGTTCGACCTCACTGCTGAACTGGACGCGCACCATGCTCGCGGTCCGCCGGCGGCACGAGGCCTTCGCCGTCGGCACGTTCCGGGAGCTCGGCGGTTCGAACCCGTCGGTGCTGGCCTATCTGCGGGAGATCGGCGACGACGTGGTGCTCTGCGTCAACAACCTGTCGCGGTTCCCGCAACCGATCGAGCTCAACCTGCAGCACTGGAACGGGTACACCCCGGTGGAGCTGACCGGGCACGTCAACTTCCCGAGGATCGGCCAGTTGCCGTACCTTTTGACCCTTCCGGGACATGGCTTCTACTGGTTCCAGTTGTGCGGGTCGGAGGAGAAGCAATGACGCTGCCTTTCGCCGAGTGGTTACCGAAACAACGCTGGTACGCGGGACGCAGCCGGGTGCTCGCGTCCGTCAAGGAGGCGTCGGCGACCCAGCTCGGCGACGACCTGGAGCTGGTGCTGGTCGACGTCGAGTACACCGACGGCAGCTCCGAGCGCTACCAGATCCTGGTCGGCTGGGGCGCCGGGCCGGTCGCCGAGTACAGCGCGGTCGCCACGATCGGCACCACCGAGGACGGCCGGGTGGGCTTCGACGCGCTCTACTCCCCCGAGGCCGCCCGTCACCTGCTGTCGCTGGTCGACCGCTCGGAGACGATCGCGGACATCACCTTCGAGAAGGAGCCGGAGACCGTCCTGCCGCTGGAGGCCTGGCCGCGGGTGTTCGACGCGGAACAGAGCAACACCAGCGTGATCTTCAACGAGGACGCGATCCTCAAGCTGTTCCGGCGGGTCACCTGCGGCATCAACCCGGACATCGAGCTGAACCAGGTGCTCGGCCGGGCCGGCAACCCGCACGTGGCCCGGCTGCTCGGCTCGTTCCAGACGGCCGACGGCTCCGGCCCGTGCTCGCTCGGCATGGTCACCGAGTACGCGGTGAACTCCGCCGAGGGCTGGGCCATGGCGACCGCCTCGGCGCGGGACCTCTTCGCCGACGCGGAACTGCACGCCGACCAGGTGGGCGGTGACTTCCAGGGCGAGTCGTTCCGGCTCGGCGAGGCGGTCGCGTCGGTCCACCTGACCCTGGCCCAGGAGCTGGGCACCGGGCCGGCGCCGTTCCCGCTGGACGCGGTGCTCGCCCGGTTGCGCACCGCCGCGAACGCGGTGCCCGAGCTGCAGCAGTACGTCCCGGCGATCACCGACCGGTTCACCGCGCTCACCGGTGAGCAGGTCGTGGTCCAGCGGGTGCACGGCGACCTGCACCTCGGGCAGGTGCTGCGTACCCCCGAGGCGTGGCTGCTGATCGACTTCGAGGGCGAGCCGGGCCAGCCGCTCGACGAGCGCCGGCTGCCCGACTCGCCGCTGCGGGACGTGGCCGGCGTGCTGCGCTCCTACGAGTACGCGGCGTACCAGCTGCTGGTTGACCAGGACGAGGACGAACATCTGGCCGCCCGCGCCCGCGAGTGGGTGGACCGCAATCGGACCGCCTTCTGCGACGGCTACGCGCACGCGGCCGGCACCGACCCCCGCGAACGTGGTGCCCTGCTGGCGGCCTACGAACTCGACAAGGCCGTTTACGAGGCCGCTTACGAGGCCCGGCACCGGCCCGGGTGGCTACGGATCCCGATGCGGTCCATCGCCCGGCTGATCGATGAGACCCCCGGAGGAAACACACCGTCATGATCGGGCAAGACACCTCTCGTCTGGCCGCGGAGAAGCGGGCCATGAACAGCGTGATCGCCGGGGACACCCACGATCCGCACGCCATCCTGGGCGCGCACCCGCACGGCGGGCACACCGTGATCCGCACACTGCGCAAGGGCGCCAAGGCCGTGGCCGTGCTGCACGACGACCAGCGTTACGAGATGACCCAGGTCCACGAGGACGGGATCTTCGCGGCCGAGCTGCCCGGCACGGTCGTCGACTACCGCCTCGACGTGGACGGGACGCAGTGCGACGACCCGTACCGTCATCTGCCCACCCTGGGCGAGCTGGACCTGCACCTGATCGGTGAGGGCCGGCACGAGAAGCTGTGGAAGGTGCTCGGCGCGCAGCCGCGCGGCACCGGCGTCGGCTTCGCGGTGTGGGCGCCCGGCGCCCGCGGCGTCCAGGTGATCGGCGACTTCTCCGGCTGGGGCCCGTTCGACGGCTGGCCGATGCGCTCGCTCGGCTCCAGCGGTGTCTGGGAGCTCTACGTGCCGGCCGCCCACCTGGGCAGCAAGTACAAGTTCAAGATCCTCGGCCGGGACGGGGTGTGGCGCGAGCACGCCGACCCGCTCGCCCAGCACACCGAGGTGCCGCCGGCCACCGCGTCGGTGGTCTACCAGTCCTCCTACCAGTGGCGCGACGAGGACTGGATGCGCGAACGCGCCCGCAAGTCGTGGCACCAGGAGCCGATGAGCTGTTACGAGGTGCACCTCGGCTCGTGGCGGCCCGGCCTGAGCTACACCGAGCTGGCCGACCAGCTGGTCGAGTACGTGCTGGAGACCGGTTTCACCCACGTCGAGCTGATGCCGGTGATGGAGCACCCGTTCGGCGGCTCCTGGGGTTACCAGGTCACCGGCTACTTCGCCCCGACCTCCCGGTTCGGCACGCCCGACGAGTTCCGCCACCTGGTCGACAAGCTGCACCAGGCCGGCATCGGCGTGATCCTGGACTGGGTGCCGGCGCACTTCCCGAAGGACGAGTGGGCGCTGGCCCGCTTCGACGGCACCCCGCTCTACGAGCACGGCGACTGGCGGCGCGGCGAGCACCCGGACTGGGGCACCTACGTCTTCGACTTCGGCCGCAAGGAGGTCCGCAACTTCCTGGTCGCCAACGCCCTCTACTGGTGCGAGGAGTTCCACGCCGACGGCCTGCGCGTCGACGCGGTCGCCTCGATGCTCTACCTGGACTACTCCCGCAAGGACGGCGAGTGGACCCCCAACCAGTACGGCGGCCGGGAGAACCTGGACGCGATCAGCTTCCTGCAGGAGATGAACGCGACCGTCTACAAGCACCACCCCGGCGTGGTGACGATCGCCGAGGAGTCCACCGCCTGGCCCGGCGTCACCCGCCCCACCCACCTGGGCGGGCTCGGCTTCGGCTTCAAGTGGAACATGGGCTGGATGAACGACACCTTGAACTACATGGTCAAGGAGCCGATCCACCGCCAGTGGCACCACCACCAGATGACCTTCGCGACCGTCTACGCCTGGAGCGAGAACTACATCCTGCCGATCAGCCACGACGAGGTGGTCCACGGCAAGGGCTCGCTGACCGGCAAGATGCCCGGCGACCTGTGGCAGAAGCTGGCCAACACCCGGGCCATGCTCGGCTTCATGTGGGCCTTCACCGGCAAGCAGCTGCTCTTCATGGGCGCCGAGATGGGCGACGAGTTCGAGTGGAACGAGGGCGGCGGCCTGCACTGGCACCTGCTCGACGACCCGCAGCACGCCGGCGTCAAGCGGCTGGTCGGTGACCTGAACCGGGTCTACAAGGACACGCCGGCGATCTGGACGCAGGACACCAACCCGTCCGGCTTCCGCTGGATCACCAGCGAGGACTCCCAGCACAACACCTTCTCGTTCGTCCGCTTCGCGCCGAACGGCGACACCCTGGCGTGCATCGTCAACTTCGCCGCGGTCCCGCACGAGGGTTACCGCATCGGCCTGCCCCGCCCCGGCCGCTGGGCCGAGGTGATCAACACGGACAGCGAGAACTACGGCGGCTCGGGCGTCGGCAACCTCGGCGCGGTCGAGGCGGAGCACCTGCCCTGGCACGGCTTCGACGCCTCGGTGTCCCTGCGGGTGCCCCCGCTCGGCGCCGTCTGGCTCAAGCACGAGGGCTGAGCATCGAGGTCGGGGACGGGCTCAGGCCCGTCCCCACTCGGTGGCGAGCAGGCCGTAGATCAGGTCGTCGGTCCACTCGCCCTTGATGAAGGTCTGCTGCCGCAGCAGCCCCTCCCGCTGGAACCCCAGCCGCTCCATCAGGGCCGCCGACGGCTTGTTCCGGGCGTCGCACTCCCCGGTCACCTTGTGCAGCCCCTGCCGGCCGAACAAGCGGTCCAGCACGGCGCTCACGGCCTCAGTCGCAAAACCCTGCCCCTGGTACGCCGCAGCGAGCGTGAACCCGATCTCGGCCTGTCTGAGGTTGTCGTGCAGCCGCACGTAGACGTCGCCGATCAGTTCCCCCGCTGAGGCGAGTTCGATCGCGTACTGGAAGTGGCCGGCCCGATCCGGCGAACCCGCCGCGAAGTTGCGGACCGCCACCTGCGCCCGTTCCAGCGGAAAGGGCGCCTCCCACGACTGGTAACGCGCCACCTCCGGATCCGACCGGTAGGCCGCCAGGGCGGGCGCGTCGGACGCCCGGAAACGCCGCAGGATCAGCCGCTCGGTCGCCATCAGCACGCGCCGAGAATATGTCACACCCCGGACGCAGAATGCCGGGCATGAGTGCTCCGTGCCCAGCGGTAGGATGAAAGTATGACCGTGAAGCTCAGCATCAGCGTTCCGGACGATGTCGCCGACTACCTACAGAGCCGCGGCAACGCCTCCGCCGCCGTAACCGAGGCGGTTCGCCGTGTGCTGCCAGAGGCTCGGCGTGCGCGACAGCGGGCGGCCGCGCAGGAGTATGCGGACTTTCTCCACAAGCGCTCACCGGAAGAAGCCGAAGCGGACCGGCTCCTTGTCGAGAGCAGCAACGACATCGCCCTGCGCGGCGCCGAATGGTGAAGCGCGGCCAGGTTTGGACCCTGCTGCGCGGCGGATCCCAGCACCGGGTGCTGGTGATCAGCAACGACGAATACAACATGGTCGAGGAGCTGGCCATCTGGGGCCTCACCGTCGTCCGGGAAGCGCCCCATCCCAACCACCTCGCCATCCCGCTCACCCAGGGCGACCCGCTGAGCGGCGCCTGGGTCCGCGTCCACGGCGTGGTTCAGATCCTCGACCGGACCTCGCTGCGCGACAACCACGGATTCGTCTCGCACACGACGATGAGCGCCGTGGAGGAGGCCATCCGCGAATTCCTGGAGCTGCCGTGAACCGCGGGGACGCCCCGATCAGGCCTCGACGACGTCGGCGACGATCACGGTGACGTTGTCGGGGGCGCCGTTGTCCAGGGTTCGCTGCACCAGCTCGGCGGCGCACGTCTTGCGGTCCTCGACCTCGGCCAGGGTCTGCGCGATCACCGCGTCCTCGACATAATCGGACAGGCCGTCACTGCAGAGCAGATAGCGGTCGCCGACCCGGGCCGGGATCATCCGGCCGGCCGGGCGGAACGGGCCGCCCTGCACGGCCTGGGTCACCAGGGCCCGCTGCGGGTGCCGCCGGGCGTCGTCGGGGGTCAGCACGCCCTGGTCGACCAGCGCCTGGACATAGGTGTCGTCCCGGGTGAGCTGGGTGAACTCACCGTCGCGCAGCAGATAGCAGCGGGAGTCGCCGACGTTGAGCGCGGCCAGCCGGTCGCCGGAGAGCAGCAGCGCGGTCACCGTCGTACCCATGCCGTCGCGGGCGTCGTCGTCGGCGACGGCCGCCTCGATCCGCTGGTTGGCGGTCTGCAGCGCGCTGATCAGATCCTGCAGCGGCTCGCCGGTGTCCGGCGTCGTGTCGACCACGCTGAGCGTCTGCACCAGGATGTCGCTCGCCAGCTCCCCGGCCGGGAGCCCGCCCATGCCGTCCGCCACCACGAACAGTCGATTTCCGACGAAGACCGCGTCTTCGTTGTTGGACCGGACCAGGCCCTGATCAGTGGCGGCGACCGCCCGGACAGCAAGCGTCATGTGACAAGAGTGCCAAAGGCCCAATCGGTTGTCTCTAGTACCTCCTACGTAGTGTTGGGTGGTGATGGCGGTGACGATGGTGGGTCGCGCTCTACCTGCGGAAACATGGCCCATGGTCATGCCTCGTCCGAGGCCGGTCCGGTGGTGACCACCCAACTGGAGCAATCTTGCGCCACCGGATCGACCGCACACTGAGTTCGTACAACCAACGCCTTTGGGTGATGTACCGGTCGGATCTACGCATCCGCAACCTATCCGCCCGTTCGATCGAGAACTACTACGAAGCACTTCTGAAGGCGGACCGGTACTTCCAGACTGACCTGACCACGCTCAGCAAGCTGGACCTGAAGACATACGTGGCCGAGCTGCTGGACACGTTGTCTGGGCCTGCCCCGTTTTGACGGACATCCAAGATCAGGGGACCTGGGGTCTCCGGGAGGATGTCCAGCATCATGGAGAGTGTGGGAAAGAAGCG
>NZ_JBEZZB010000242.1:0-11221 GCF_040638955.1 Actinoplanes sp. NPDC024001 | reverse complement strand
CCGCGGCCTTCCTGCAGCGCGCGGCCGAGCTGACCCGGGACCCGGGCCGCCGCGGCGCGCTGCTGGTGGACGCGGCCGCCGCCCGGGCCGACGCCGGCTCGTACGCGCTGGTCCCGGACCTGCTGGCGGCCGCCGAGATCGCACCGCTCAGCGCCCTGGAACGGGCCCGGGTGGAGCGGTTGCGGGCGCACGTGACGTTCGTGCTCGCGCCCGGCCGCACCGCGGGACCGCCGCTGCTGGCCGCCGCGGACCGGCTGCGCGGCTTCGACCGGGAGGCGGCGCGTGACGCGTTCCTCACCGCGATCGGCGCGGCCGTCTACGCCGGCCGCTTCGGTGAGCAGGACCTGCGCCAGGCCGCCCTGGCCGCCCGCGACGTGCCGTCCGGGGAGAGCTTTCCCGACCTGCTGCTGGCCGGCCTGGTCTCCTGGGTCCTGGACAGCCGGGCGGTGGCGTTGCCGGCGCTGCGCCGGGCGCTGGAGGCGATGGGCTCGCGCGAGGACATCGGCCTGATCTGGCTGGCGTCGCCGGTGGCGCACGAGGTCTACCGGATGGACCTCGCCTACCGGATGAGCGAGCAGGCGGTCGGGTTCGCCCGGGAGACCGGCGCGCTGTCGCTGCTGCCCACCGCCCTGGCGCTGCGGGCCGGCAGCCTGCTCTACGCGGGCCGCTTCGCCGACGCGGCGAACCTGCTCGACGAGGTGGACGCGGTCAGCCAGGCCACCGGCGGGTCGGTCCAGCAGTCGTCGCGGCTGGCGCTGGCCGCGTACCGGGGGCGCAAACGGCCGGCCATGCAGCTGATCGACTCCAAGCTGCGCGACGCCGCCGAGCGCGGCGACGGCCGGCTGCACACGCTGGCCAGTTACGTGAAAGCGGTGCTGCACAACGGCCTGGGCGATCACCAGACCGCGCTGGAGGCGGCCCGCGACGCGGCCGCCTATCAGGATCTGGCGCTGCACGGCTGGCCGCTGAGCGAGCTCGTCGAGGCAGCCGTACGGACCGGCGACATGGCCGCGGCGGCCGAGGCGCGCGACCGGCTCGCCGAACGGACCGCGGTCGCCGGCACCCCGTGGGCGCTCGGCGTGCAGGCGCTCGCCGACGCTCTCGCCGGCCCGCAGAACCGGGCCGAGGACCGGTACCGGGAAGCGGTGGAGCTGCTCACCACCACCGAGACGGCGATCGAGGGGCACCGGGCCCGCCTGCTGTTCGGCGAGTGGCTACGCCGGGCGAACCGCCGCACCGAGGCCCGGCTGCACCTGCGGGTGGCGCACGACGCGTTCACCGCGATGGGCGCGGAGGCGTTCGCCGAGCGGTCCGGGCGGGAGCTGGCCGCCACCGGTGAGACCGTCCGCCGGCAGATCCCGGGCATGTCGCACCAGGCGGCCCTGACCGCGCAGGAGTCGGCGATCGCCCGGCTGGCCGCGGCCGGCCGGACCAACCCGAACATCGCGGCCGCGCTGTTCCTGAGCCCGCGTACCGTCGAGTGGCACCTGCGCAAGGTCTACACCAAGCTCGGCATCGCGTCCCGGCAGGAGCTCGCCTCCAGCCTCCACCTGCGCTGACCTCGATCCGCCACCGGCCGGGTACCTCGCGGTACCCGGCCGGTTCGCCGGGTCAGAGCCGGTCGGCGTCGACGACGGCCCGGGCGAACTCACGCGGGGCCTCCTGCGGCACGTTGTGGCCGACGTCGAAGGTCCGGTGCCGGTACTTGCCGGTGAAGTGGTCCCGGTACGAGCTGCCGTTGCCGGCCGGGGTGAACGGGTCGTACCGGCCGTCGATGGTGATCGTCGGGACGGTGATGTCGGGGTTGTTCTGCAGGCGCGCCTCCAGGGCGGCGTACTCCGGTTCGATCGGCAGCAGGCTCTGCCGCCACCGGTAGTTGCCGATCACGATGGGCACGTAGTCGTCGTTGTGGAAGGCGGCGGCGGTGCGGTCGTACTCGGCGCGGGAGAACTTCCAGGTCGGCGAGTTGAACTTCCAGATGAACTCGCCCATCTCGTACGCGTACTCGGTGAGCCCCTGCACGCCGCGCTCGGTGGCGAAGTAGTACTGGTACCACCAGGCGTTCTCGGCGGCCGGCGGCAGCGGCGTCTTGTTCTTGGCGAGGTTCGTGATCAGGTAACCGGTCACCGAGACCAGGGCCTTGACCCGCTCCGGCCAGAGCGCGGCGATGATGTCGCCGGTCCGCGAGCCCCAGTCGTAACCGGCCAGGATCGCCCGGCGGATTCCCAGGGCGTCCATCAGCGCCAGGATGTCCAGGGCGAAGGCCGCCTGGTCGGCGTTACGCGGGGTGGAGGCCGACCGGAAGGTGGTGGTGCCGTGCCCCCGGAAGTACGGCACCACGACCCGGTAGCCGTGCGCCGCCAGCAGCGGAGCCACGTCGACGTAGCTGTGGATGTCGTACGGGAAGCCGTGCATCAGGATCACCGGGGTGCCGCGGGCCGGGCCGAGCTCGACGTACCCGACGTTGAGCACCCCCGCGTCGATCTGCCGCAGCGGGCCGAAGGCGGGACGGTGCCCGGTGAGCAGCGGGCCGGCGGCGGCCGCCGCGGAGCCGCCCGACACGATCGGGCCGAGCCCGGCGGCGGCCGCGGCCGTGCCGGTGGTGAGCAGGAACTGGCGGCGGGAACTGCTGGTGTCCATGAGGGTCTGTCCTCTCTGGCGGGTGCCTTGGTTCCCTCACGCTCACACGCCGGTGATCCCCCCGGCCCCAGGGAAAGCCACTGGCCCCGGGCACCCGTGCCCCTGGCCGCCGCCGGTCAGCGGCCGGTGGACCGCTCGGTGACCTCCTGCAGCAGGAAGCCGTTGCCGTCCGGGTCACGGAACGAGGCGAACGAGCCGTACGACAACCGCCCCGGATAGAGCCCCGGCACCCGCTTCTCCTCGGCGGCGTGGTGGAAGACCCCGTCCGCGTCGTGGAAGATCTCGCTGACCTCGACACCCCGGGAGATCAGCTCCGCCCGGGCCTGCTCGATGTCGCCGACGATCAGGTGCACGTTCTCCATCGAGCCGGGGGCGGCCGTACCGATGCCGGTGCCGAACACGATCGAGCAGTGCGACCCGGGCGGGGTGACGTGCACGACCCGGAAGTCCGGGCCGCCCACGTAGTCGAGGTCCTCGCGGAAGCCGATCCGCCGGTAGAACTCCTGCGCCCGGTCGACGTCGGCGACCGGGATGACGATCACCTCGAGCAGGTACTCCACCATGATCACACTCCCAGGGCGTCGAAGAAGTGCAGCCAGATCTCGCTGCGGGTGGGGAACGCCGGGATCGCGTGGCGCAGCCGCCGGATCGGCACCTCGCCGACGATCGCGATCGTGGCGGCCTGCAGGAAGTCGGCCACCGAACTGCCCGTGATCGTCACGCCGACCAGCACGTCCCGGTCGGTGTCCACCAGGAACCGGGCGGTGCCCGCGGCCCCGCCGGTGAACGCGCCACCCGCGTTGCCGTCGGTGGGGACGTCGATCACGCGTACGGTCAAGGACGCCGCCGCCGCGCTGGCGCTGGTGTGACCGACCGCGGCCACCTGGGGGTCCGTGAAGATCACCCGCGGTGAGCCGGCGCCGTCGGCGAGATGGCCGAGGGGTTTGAGGCCGCCGAGGATGTCGCCGGCGGCGAGCGCCGCCTGGTACTTCGCCATGTGCGTGAAGAGCGCGCGCCCGTTGAGGTCGCCGACCACGTAGAGCCAGTCCCGCCCGGGCACCCGCATCCGCTCGTCGACCTCGATGAACGTGCCGTCCTGCGGCGCCCGCCCGGCCGCCACCAGCACCTCCTCCGCGCTCACCGTGGACCCGTCGTCGAGGGTGACGGTGACCCGGCCGCCGGCGCGGCGCGCCTCGACCGCCCGACCGGCCCGCAGGTCCACACCCTGCGCGGTGAGCGAGGCGCCGACCTGCTCGGCGACGAAGTCCTCCTCGCGCGGCAGCAGGTGACCGATCAGCGTGACCCGGGCGCCGAGCGACCGGTACGCCTGGCTCATCTCCACGCCGACCACCCCGGCGCCGATGACGATCAGCGACTCCGGGATCCGCTGGGCCGTGGTGGCCTCCCGGTTCGTCCACGGCCGGACCTCGGCCAGCCCGGCGACGGGCGGGAGGGCGGCGCGCGTACCCCCGGCGAGGATGACCGCCCGGCGCGCCTCGATGATCTCGTCGCCGACGGCGACGCGCCGCTCCCCCGCCAGCCGGCCCCAGCCGCGGATCAGGGTGATGCCGCGCTCCGCCAGCCAGGGCAGCTGGCCGGCGTCGTCCAGGTGGCCGATCAGTTCGTCGCGGCGGCGCAGCACGGCGGCGACGTCGAGCTGCCCGTCGAGGGTGACGCCGGGCGTGCGGCGGGCCTCGGCGAGCACCTCAGCCGGGCGCAGCAGGGCCTTCGACGGGATGCACGCGTAGAAGGAGCACTCGCCGCCGACCTTGTCGGCCTCCACGATGGCGACGTCCAGGCCGGCCTGGGCCAGCCGGCCGGCCGCCACCTCACCGCCGGGTCCGGCGCCGATCACCACCACATCGAAAGTTCGCATGCCGACATGGTCGTCCCGGCCGGTGACCGGTCGCCCCAGGGTGCGTCCCTGGCCCACCCGGCCAGTGACCGGTCCGCAGAAAGTATTCCTTGACAAGAATATTCGTTGTGGAGAATGCTTTGGTGCATGGAGGAACTACTCGCCGCGCTCGCCGACCCGGCCCGCTGGCGGCTCGTCACCCTGCTGGCCGAGCGCCCCCGCCCGGTCGGCGTCCTGGCCGAGCTCGCCGGCGCCCGCCAGCCGCAGACCACCAAGCACCTGCAGACCCTGGAGCGCGCCGGCGTCGTCACCTCCCAGCGCACCGGCCAGCGCCGCGTCTACGCGTTGCGGCCCGGGCCGCTGCGCGACCTGGCCGCAACGCTCGGCCGGCTCGCCGCCGACGCCGAGCACAACAGCACAACCTTCGAGAGGTACGGCGTGAGCCTCGGCGCCGAGCGACTGGCCGCGGACGCACCGGGCTGGGCCGACGGCCGCTCGTTCCGGTTCCAGCGGTCCCTGACCGAGGCACCCGAGCTGGTCTGGCGCCACCTCACCGACGCGGCCTTGCTCGCCGGCTGGTGGACGCCCGACGACCTGCTCGTCTCCGAGCTGGTCTTCGAGGCCCACCCCGGCGGGCGGATCGTCCAGGAATACCGCGACGCCGACGACTCCGAGGTCGTCGGCCGGGCGGAGGGCGCCGTCGACGTGGCCCACCCGCACGACCGTCTCGCCTACCACCTCTCCCCGCTGCTGCCCGGCGGCGGGCTCGCCTTCACCGCCCACGTCGAGCTCACCCTGCGCCGCACCGGCGCCGGCACCGAGCTCGACGTCGACTACCGCGTGACCGACAGCACCACCGACTCCGCCGACTTCATCGCGGGCATCGAGATCGGCTTCGGCCAGAGCCTCGACAAGCTCGCCCGATCCCTCACGAGGAGCCCGCAATGACCCGCCGCGTGACCGCCAACATGACCCTGTCCCTCGACGGCCGCTACGCCCACCCGGACCACCCGATCGACATGAGCTGGGTGATGCCCTACGCGGTGACCGACGTCGCCCGCGACCACATGACCCGTCTCTGGAAGCCCGCCACGACCGCCCTGCTCGGCCGGGTCAACGCCGAGGGCTTCCTCGGCTACTGGCCCACCATCATCGGCACAGCCGGCGCCGACCCGCGCGACGAGGCTTTCGCGCAGTGGCTCGTCGACACCGAGAAGGTGGTGCTCTCCTCCACGCTGGGCGCGGCGCCGTGGGAGCACGCCACCGTCACCGACAGGCCGGCGACCGAGGTGGTCGCCGGCCTGCGGTCCACCGAGGGCGGCGACATCGCTGTGCTGAACAGCGTCAGCGTCATCAAGCCGCTGCTCGCCGCGGACCAGGTCGACCGCCTGTCGCTGGTGATCGTCCCGCGCTTCCTGGGCGGCGGCCCGCGCCTCTTCGACGACGGCCTGCCCACGAACAGCTGGTCACTCACCAGCCAGGCCGCCGGCGACCACGGCACGCTCGCCCTGGTCTACGACCGCATCCGCTAGCGCCGGTGGATGGGGTCTCGCCCACTCAGTTACCGAGACGCGGTGGGGCTGCTCGGTGTGCCGGACAATCCGCTGGTCAAGGTGTTCAGCGGTCGTGCCATCAGTAGACGAGTAGCCGGGATAGTGGAGAACTGGCGGCGACAGGCGCTGCTGTGGAGGAGCCAACTCGACTCGGCCGACAGCAAGGCGATCTGGCAGGTTCTGCGCGTCGCATGGCGTCTCGACACCGACCCGACGCGTCTGGAGGTGCGGCCCCGAGGACGGCACGGACGTCGGCATCTACGAGTCATTGCCCTGGCCGCCCGATGTCCGCCCGGCCACCCGGCAACCTCATGAGCTGGGTGATCAGGCCGTGTTCTCTTTCCACCGGACAGTGCACCCTCGGCAGAGGGAACTGCTGCTCCGCTGCCTTGTCGAGGACGCGCGACGTTTAGGGTGTGCCGGATGACGATCGAACTGTGGTCGGCGGACGGGCGGCTGCGGCTGCGCCCCTGGTCCGCCGGCGACCTGCCGGCGGTGGTGGCCGCCGCCGGTGACCCGCTGCTGCGGCGGTGGACCAGCCTGCCCGCGCCGGACGTCGCGGAGGCCGAGCGCTGGCTCGGCGCGCAGGACCACGGCTGGGCGTCCGGCGAGCGTCTGAGCTTCGCGGTCCACGACGGGGACCGGCTGGCCGGCGGCGTGGTCCTGAAGAACGCCGAGCGGGCCGAGGCCGGCTATTGGACTGTCGCGGCGTTCCGCGGCCGGGGCGTGGCGCCCCGCGCGCTTGAGGCGATCTGCGGGTGGGCGCGCGCCGCCGGCCGCACCGAGCTCGACCTCATGCATCAGGTCGACAACGCCGCCTCGTGCCGGGTCGCGGAGAAGAGCGGGTTCGAGCTGCGCCGGGTTCTGCCGGCTCAGCCGCCGTTCCCCCGCGCCGGCCACCTGCACACCCGGCAGCTGTGAGTCCGGGCCTCCCGCGGCGCGGGAGGCCCGGAGAGCGTCAGGCGCCGAGGCCGGCGGCCTTGGCCATGTAGGCGGCGTACCACGCGGGCCATGCCTCGTCGTAGTGGCCGAGCTCCTTCTCGTGCTCGCCGTGCGCCGTGGCCGCCTCGCGCAGCGCCTTCTCCACCTCGGCGGCCGAGCCGTAGACGACGTGGCTGATCCGCCCGGGCCGGCGCTGGGTGACCTCCTGCAGGAAGAAGACGTTGCCGTCCGGGTCGGTGAAGGACAGGAACGAGCCGTACGACTGCCGGTCCGGATGCGGGCCGGCCACCCGGTCCACGACGCCGGCGTGGTGGAAGACCCCGCCCGCGTCGTGGAAGATCTCGCTCGGCGAAGCTCCGCGCTCGGCGAGGAGAGCCCGGGCCGCGACGATGTCGTCGACGATCATGTGCACGCTCTGCGCGGTGCCGGGTGTCTCCTCGGTGATCCCGGACCCGATGATGATCGAGGCAGCCGAGCCGGGCGGGGTGAGGTGCACGACCCGGAAGCCGCCCGGGCCCGCGTAGTCGACGTCCTCACGGAAGCCGATCCGGCGGTAGAACTCCTTGGCCCGGTCCACGTCCGAGACCGGCAGCACCACTACCTCGATCTTGAAGTCCACCATTGCCCTGCCCTCCAGCGGTTGAAGCGATCGACGGACTCACTCTCGCGCCGCGGCCCCTGGCGCCGCCCCCGTCAGACACCCTGGCCGGGTCACTGGGTGGCGTTGAGGACGCGTCGGGCGCCGTCCGGCAGGGCGAAGTCGAGGGCGGCCAGGTTGGAGCCGAGCTGTCCGGCGCTGCTTGACAATATTCCGGAAACGATTCCAGACTGGCCGACAACCCATCGATCTCCATCGAAAGATCACAGGGGGGATTTCGGCCGTGGCGGTGACGATCAAGGACGTGGCGCGGCTCGCCGGGGTGTCGCCGTCCTCGGTCTGCCGGGCCCTGGCCAACCCCGACCAGGTGCGCCCGGAGACCCGCGAGCGGGTGCACAGCGCCGCCCGCAACCTCGGCTACTACCCGAACCGGGCCGCCCGCGGTCTGATCACCGGCCGGACCGGCAACATCGGCGTGGTCCTGCCGGACCTGGCGAACCCGTTCTTCCCCAGCGTGGTCAAGTCGATCCAGACCCAGGCCCGCCGGTTCGACTACGCCGTCTTCCTCAGCGACACCGACGAGGACCCGGCCGTGGAGGTCCCGCTCATCCGGGCCCTCGCCAAGCAGGTCGACGGGTTCCTGCTCTGCTCACCCCGCGCCGGCGACGACGAGATCAAGGCGTTCGCCGGGCAGACCCCGATGGTGGTGCTCAACCGGCGGATCAACTCCTTCCCGTCGGTCACCGCGGACAGCGCGGACGGGATGCGCCAGGCGGTGGCACATCTGCACGCGCTCGGGCACCGGCGGGTGGCGTACGTGGCCGGCCCGCGCACCTCCTGGTCCAACCGGGACCGGCTCCGCGGCCTGAAGAACGCCACCACCTCGTACGGAATGGATCTGGTCGAGATCGGCAACGTGGCGCCGACCGTGGAGGGCGGCACCGCCGTGGCCGACCTGGTGATCGCCTCGCCGGCGACCGCCGTGCTCGCCTACAACGACCTGGTCGCGCTCGGCCTGCTGAACCGCCTGCAGGCTCGCGGCGTCGACGTGCCCGGCCGGATCAGCGTCGTCGGCTTCGACGACATCCTGCTCGCCGGCCTGGTCAACCCCGGGCTGACCACGGTCGCCATCGCCAAGGAACACATCGGCCGGGTCGGGGTGGAGCTCCTCCTCGAACTGATGGCCGACGGGGAGCGCCCCGCCACCGCCCGCCGGGTGCTGCCCACCCAGCTCATCGTGCGCGGCTCCACCGGCCCGCGCTAACTCCATCCCCAGGAGACCACCATGCCGTCCAGCAGACGCCAGTTCCTCACTCTCGGTGCAGTAGCCGTCACCGTTCCGCTGATCGGGGCATGCAGCCCACCGGAGTCGAACAACGACTCCGGCACCACCGGCGGCACCGTGCCGGACAAGCCGGCCCAGCCGGTGACCGTCAACGCCCTCGACGTGGCCGGCAACCTCCAGCTCACCCAGGGCATGATCGACGACTTCGTGGCCAGGAACGGCGAGGTGATCAGCAAGGTCACCTACACCAAGGCGACCGCCCCCGAGCTGGTCGGCAAGATCAAGGCGCAGCAGGACGCCGGCCGGGTCGACATCGACCTGGTGCTGACCGGGGTGGACGGCCTCGCCGCCGGCATCGACCAGGGACTGTGGACCCCGCTGCTGCCCACCCACGCGGCCCGGCTCAGCGGCATGCAGAACTACCTGCCCGGCGCGGCCAACATGCAGAAACTCGCCGGCGACCACGGGGTCACGGTCACCTACTACCCCTCCGGGCCGCTGATCGAGTACCTGCCGTCGCGGGTGCCCACCCCGCCGAAGAACGCGCAGGCGCTGCTCGACTACGCCAAGGCCAACAAGGGCGCGGTGCAGTACGCCCGGCCGTCCAACTCCGGCCCCGGCCGCACGCTGCTGATGGGGTTGCCGTACCTGCTCGGCGACGCCGACCCGAAGGACCCGGTGAAGGGCTGGGACAAGACCTGGGCCTACCTGAAGGAGCTCGACGCCCAGATCACCCTCTACCCGTCCAGCACCAGCGAGACGATGAAGAACCTGGCCAACGGCTCGGCAAAGATCATCGCGTCGACGACCGGCTGGGACATCAACCCGCGCGTGCTCGGCACCGTGCCGAAGGAGGCGCAGGTCGGCACCCTGGAGGGCTTCCACTGGGTCACCGACGCGCACTACGCGGTCATCCCCAAGGGCGTCCCGGTCGACAAGCAGGCCGCCCTGCTCCTGCTGCTCAACTGGATGCTCACCCCGGAACAGCAGGCCAAGGCCTACGACAAGGGCTACTTCTACCCCGGTCCGGCGATCAAGGACGTGCCGCTGTCGATGGCGCCGGCCGACAGCCAGCAGGCCATCAGTGAGTTCGGCCGCCCGGAGTACGAGCAGCTCATCGCCGACAACCCGCTGGAGGTGCCGCTGGACGCGAAGGCCCTGGTCGCCGCGTTCGACCGCTGGGACCGGGAGATCGGCGGCTCGAAGGTGAAGAAGTGACCGGTTTCGAGCGGCTCCGCCTGGACGGGGTGACCCGCCGGTTCGCCGGCGTGGACGCCCTGGCCGACCTGAACCTGGAGATCCGGCGGGGCGAGTTCATCGCCCTGCTGGGTCCCTCCGGCTGTGGCAAGTCCACCGCGCTCAACTGCCTGGCCGGGCTGCTGCCGCTCACCGCCGGCAGCATCTGGCGCGACGACACCCGCCTGGACACGTTGCCGCCGGAGAAGCGGGGCTTCGGGATGGTCTTCCAGAACTACGCGCTGTTCCCGCACATGTCCGTACAGAAGAATGTCTCTTTCGGTCTCCAGATGCGCGGCGTGCCGCGCGCTGAGGCCCGGCGCCGCACCGCGGACGCGATCCGCCTGGTGCATCTGGAGGAGCACGCGACCAAGCTGCCCGGCCAGCTCTCCGGCGGGCAGCAGCAGCGGGTCGCGATCGCCCGCGCCGTGGTGGTCGAACCCTCGCTGGTCCTGATGGACGAGCCGCTGTCCAACCTCGACGCGAAGCTGCGGCTGGAGATGCGCACCGAGATCCGCCGGCTGCATCAGGCGCTCGGCCTGACCACCGTCTACGTCACGCACGACCAGGAGGAGGCGCTATCACTTTCGGACCGCCTCGTGGTGCTGCGCGACGGCCGCGTGCAGCAGATCGGCACCCCGGAGGAGGTGCACACCCGGCCGGCCAACCGGCACGTCGCCGATTTCATCGGCTTCCGCAATCTGCTGCCGGGTCGCGCCGACGGCGCGTTCATCAAGATCAACCCCTCGGGGGTACGGGTGAAGGGCACCGTCGTCGGCACCGTGGGTGACGGCGACCCGGTCGTCGCGGCGATCCGCCCCGAGGACGTCAGCCTCGCCGGCGACCTGGACGTCACCGTGGAGGTCGTCGAGTACCAGGGCCGGGAGGTCGCCGCCGAGGTCCGCACCACCGACGGCGTGATGCTGCACCTGCGCACCGACAAACGGCTCGCGCCCGGCGACCCGTTACGGGTGGGCTTCCCGCCGGACCGGCTGCTGATCTTCCCGGCCGAGGAGCCGGCATGACACTCCCTGTGTCAACCTCAGGCAGCGAGCAGATCGTTTTGTCCAGGTTGAATGAGGCGTACGGCGTTGCCGTGCCGGGCGGGATCG
>NZ_JBEZZB010000241.1:0-11271 GCF_040638955.1 Actinoplanes sp. NPDC024001 | reverse complement strand
CGTCCCGTTTCCATGAGGTTCGCAAAACTTTGGCCCCCCCCCGGGGGTGCGGCTGCCCCGGCGCGCGCCCCCCCGCCCGCGCGCCGGGACGCCTGTTCAGGAGTGGTCGGTGAGCCGGACGGTGTCCTGCGGGACGGTGCCGGGCGGGACGGGGCCGGGCAGGACGGTGTCGGGTGGGGTGCGCTGCGGTCCGACCGGGAAGCCGGGAACCGGCCGTCCCGCGACCGGCATGTCGGCCGGCGCCGGAGCGGCGGGCTCCGGCGCGGGCGCCGCGCCGCGCGGGGTTTCCGGCCAGCCGGCCGGGAACGGGCCGGCCGGCTCGTCGGCGGCGGCGGGCTCGGGTGCCGGGGGCGGAGTGCCGCCGGCCGGCCACAGGCGTGGCCTGCGCTGCGCGGCCAGGTCCTCGGCCCAGCCGAACATCAGGACCGCCAGGCCGGTGCCGGCGAAGGCGACGGCCAGGGTGACCGGAGCCTCCAGCCTGCCCAGGTCGTCCATGCCGGTGCGTTCCAGGATCGGCCAGACCGCGGCGATCGCCACGCCGTGCCACAGGTAGACGGTGACCGCCCGCGCGTTGAACAGGGTGATCGCCGCGGCCGCCGCCGGCAGGCGTTCGACCCGGTCCATGCCCGGTTGCCAGCGCAGCAGGAGCAGCGCGAAGGCCAGCGAGTACACGGCCTGGGCCTCGGAGACCTCGTTCAGGTCCCAGCCGGTCTCCGCGTGGCCCTGCCACAGCCAGTACAGCCCGGTGCCGGCCAGCAGGGCGAACGCGCCGCCGGCGACGGCCGGGCGCAGGCGCGCCAGACGGCCGTCGCGGTGCGCGAAGCCGGCCAGCCAGCAGGCGCCGTAGGTGGCCAGGTCCCACAGTGCCGACTCGACGCCGGCGGGCATCCCGAAGTCGCCGCGTTCCAGCACCGTCATCAGCAGCAGGGGCGCGGCCAGCAGCGGCCAGCCGATCCGGCGGTACAGCGGGTAGAGCAGCGGCGAGAGCAGGACCAGCCAGAGGTAGGTGCGCACGTACCAGAGGGCGTCCCAGACGAACGCGGCCTGCTCGCTGCCGGGCGGGTCGCCGAGCGGCAGGACCCAGAAGAGCAGGGTGGCGGGCGAGAGGTCGTCCCATCCGGTGTAGAGCATCGCCGGCACCGCGATCAGGCCGAGCAGCCACACCGGCGGGAGCAGCCGGCGCATCCGGGAGGTCACCACCTCGCCGGCGGAGCGGCGCTGCAGCGAGGCGGCGGTCAGCGAACCGGCCACGGCGAACATCACGCCCATGGCCGGGAACACGATGGACAGCCAGGCCCATCCGAAGTGGTGATAGACGACGACCCGGACGATGGCGACGGCCCGAAGCAGGTCCAGGTATCGATTACGCACCGCGAAACCGTAGCGACGGCCACCCGGCGTCCGGGACCGTCGGTTCGGTCGGCAAAGACCGCCGCGGCGGGTTACCCCGGTCGGGGGAAGTGACGTCGTTTCCGGTGCGACTGTGCGACGCCCATGGTTGCCGGAAAATCACGTTCACGCAGCTCACGGCGTACCGGATAAAGATCGTCGCCGTAGGGCCGGGTGAATGCCGGCCTGGCGGCCAAGTGACCGGGCCGGACCCGGGCCGTTGGTCAACTCGCGAGAGCGTCCCGGAGCGGCCGGGACGCGCGGACGAGGGATCGGCGAGGTATGCGCAAACCTCTGGTAGTGCTCTGTGCGGCGGCAGCGGTGCTGGCGGGCGGTGGATTCGCCGCGAACGCGCTGGCGCAGGAGTCACCGGACGGTACGGAGACGCCAGACTTCTGGATCTTCGAGGAGCCGATGGCGGACGACCTGCTCGGTCCGTTCCCCGACACGGACGGGTGGGCCGGTGAGCCGGTCCCGGACCCGCCCGCCGAAGCCCCGCCGGTGCGGCAGTCGCCGTCGCCCGCGGACTCGTCCCCGGCGCAGTCCCCGTCCGCATCCCCCACCTCGGCGTCGCCGTCGCCCAGCCGGCCGGCGACCACCCCGCCGCACACCAGGCAACCCGAGCGGCCGCGGCCGCACGCCGACGACCGGGAACGCCCGCTGCGGCAGCTGCCCGGATTCGCCCGGCCGCAGGCCGACCCGTTCGCCGGGGCGCGCACCGCGGTGTCCGCCCGCTCCATCTCGTCGAGCCCGTACGCCCCGGTGCAGCAGCAGGTGCTGGCGCTGGTCAACCGCAACCGCCGCAACCACGGCTGCGGCCCGCTGACCGTGGACCGGCGGCTGATCGAGGCGGCCAACCGGCACGCCGCCGACATGGCGCGGCGCGGCTACTTCGCGCACGAGGGCCCGCGCGGCGACCGGGCCGGGCACCGGGTGGCCGAGGCCGGTTACGAGTGGCAGCGCTACGGCGAGAACATCGCCCGTGGCCAGGAGACCCCGTACGAGGTGGTGGTGGACTGGATGAACAGTCCCGAACACCGGGAGAACATCCTGGACTGCCGCCTGGACGAGGTCGGCGTCGGGCTGGCCATCGCGCGCGACGACACCCCGTACTGGGTGCAGGACTTCGCTACTCCCCGCTGATCAGGCAACAACTCCCCGGAGTCTCAAGTTCGCGACCGGGATGCCGATGGCATCCCAGTTTCGTGTCACGGTCCTTCCCCGGACATCGCTGGTGGGGCGGCTGTGCTTCGATGTGCGGACAACAACGAGGTCTGTTCGCCAGCGGCACCCGTGCCGTGAGCAGATCTCGCTTCCTGGGGAGGATGCATCTTGGCAGGGAGACGGGTTACCGCCCGCCTCGCCGGCGCCGTCATGTCGGTGCTGGTGGGTGGCGGTCTGGGCGCGTTCGCGCTGACGCCGGCAGGCGCCGGTGCGGCCGCGCCGGTGACCGCGGCCGTGACCACCGCGGTGGTCACCAAGGCGGCTGCCGCGTCGTGCGCGACCGGCAAGTACCAGAAGCAGGTCGAGGGTTACCTCAAGCAACTGGGCGGATACGGGACGGTCACGGTCGACGGCAAGCAGTCGTCCGCCGACTGTGCCGCGATCGTGAAGTTCCAGAAGCGGTTCGGCATCCAGCCGGCCAAGGGCCTGGCCGGCCCGACCACCTTCGACGTCGCCAAGCGACTGGCGTCGACGAAGACGTCGGCCTGCAAGGCCAAGAAGAAGGGCATCACCTTCTGCGTCAACCTGACCCTTCAGACGACGTGGGTGATGAAGAACGGGAAGGTGCACGTCAAGCCGACGGTCACCCGTACCGGGTACAAGGGATACCGGACCCCGGCGGGCACCTTCACGATCAACAAGCGGACGAAGAAGGAGTGGTCGGACCCGTACGAGGTGTGGCTGCCGTACTGGCAGCGCTTCATCGGCGGGCGCGGCTTCCACGAAACCACGACCTACATCCACGACAAGTGGCGCGGCTCGCACGGGTGCGTGAACCTCCTGCCGCAGGACGCGAAGAAGTTCTACGGCATCGGCAAGATCGGCATGACCGTCAAGGTGTTCGGGCGCCGTCCCGGCACCTGATCGGCAGCCGCGCGACGGGCCGTCCCCACCTTCGGGGGCGGCCCGTTCCGCGTTGTGCGGCAAAGAGCGGTGGCGGCATAGAGTGGCGTCTGTGAAACGCACGGTGATCATCGCTGCCGGGGTCCTGGTGCTGCTTTCCATGGGCGCAGCGTCCTGTGACGACGAACCCTCCGCCGTCCGGCTCGGCACCGCCGCCGTCGGCACCGTCGAGGAGATCGTCGAGGCGCCCGGGACGGTCACCGCGCGTACCGCCGCGACCCTGACCGCGCCGGCCGCCGGCACCGTCACCGACCTGCTGGTCGGGCCCGGCGACCAGGTCGCCGAGGGCGACGTCCTGGCCGTCATCGACTCACCCGAGCTGGAACGCCGCCGCGACGCGGCGAAACAGGCCCTCGACGAGGCGCCGTCCGGCGGCGGCGTGCCCACCGGCGGCACGGCGGGATTCACCGCGGTGCGCGAGCGCACCGACAAACAGGCCACCGAGGCCTTCGACCAGGCCCGCGAGGCCGCCGACAAGATCGCCGACCCGGAGCTGCAGAAGGCGTTGCGCCACCAGGTCGACGCGGCGAAGCAGCAGTACGAGGCCGCATCGGCGGCGGCCGCCGCCGCGGTGCGGTCGGTGGAGAACGGCGTCGCCTCACTCGGCCGGGCGATGGGCGCGCTCTCCGCGGCCCAGCGGTTGCAGGCCGAGCAGGCGTACGAGCTGGCCGACGCGGCCGTGGACGCGCTGACCCTGCGGGCGCCCGTGGCCGGCGTCGTGCAGCTCGGCGGGACCGCCCCAGCCAGCAGCGGCTCGCTCACCGACCTGCTGCAGGGCGGCACGCCCGGGCAGCTGCCCCAGCCCGCCGCCGCGGGGGTGGACAGCACCGTCCCGGAGGGCGGATACGTCGCCGCGGGCACCCCGGTGCTGACCGTCGTGGACGTCAGCCGGCTCGGGCTCACCGCCGAGGTCGACGAGACCGACGTGCTGCTGGTCGAACCCGGCGTGGCGGCCGAGGCCGAGCTGGACGCCGCGCCCGGCGCCGCCTACCCGGCCACGGTGCGCGCGGCCGACCTGCTGCCCACCACGTCCGCCCGCGGCGGCATCTCGTACCGGGTGCGGCTGGACCTCGGCGAGGGCAGTTACGCGGACGGCGGCGACGCGGCGCCCACCCCGCGGCCCGGGATGAGCGCGGTGGTCCGGCTGAAGGTGCGGGAAGCCGCCGACGCGGTCACCGTGCCGGCCGCGGCCGTGGTCAGCGTCGACGGCCGGGACACCGTCTGGACCGTCGAGGACGGCCGCTACGCGAGCACCCCGGTGCGCCTCGGCGTGCAGGGCGAGGACACCGTACAGGTGGTGTCCGGGCTGCGGGCCGGCCAGCGGATCGTGGTCGCCGGCGCCGACCAGGTCGAGGCCGGCGCCGAGGCGCCCCAGCAGTGAACCCCGCCGCCATCGTCGCGACCGACGTGTCGCGCAGCTACCAGCTCGACGGCCTGACCGTGCCCGCGCTGCGCGGCGTCTCGCTCACCGTCGAGGCCGGCGACTACCTGGCCGTGGTCGGCGCCTCCGGCTCCGGCAAGTCCACCCTGATGCACCTGCTCGGCGGCCTGGACCGGCCGACCGGCGGCACCCTGCTCATCGGTGGCCGGGACGTGGCGAGCCTGAGCCCCAACGAGATGGCCGAACTGCGCAACACCACGATCGGGTTCGTCTTCCAGTCGTTCCACCTGCTCGCCCGGACCACCGCGGTGGACAACGTCGGCCTGCCGCTGGTCTACCGCGGCATCGGGCGGCGCGAACGGCGGGAACGGGCCACCGCGATGCTGGAACGCGTCGGCCTGGCCCACCGGGTCGGGCACCGGCCCAACCAGATGTCCGGCGGCGAGCAGCAGCGCGTCGCGATCGCCCGCGCCCTGGTCACCGGCCCGTCGGTGCTGCTCGCCGACGAACCGACCGGCAACCTCGACTCGGCCACCGGCCAGCAGGTCCTCGCCCTGCTCGAATCGCTCAACGCCGACGGGGTGGCGCTCGTGCTGGTCACCCACGACCGGGAGGTGGCCGCCCGGGCGCACCGGCAGATCGTCATGAAGGACGGAGTGATCACGTGAGGCTCGCCGAGGCCTGGCGGGTCGCCCTGGAGGCGCTGCGCGCCAACCGGCTGCGCAGCATGCTCACCATGCTCGGCGTGATCATCGGGGTGGCCGCGGTGGTCGCCCTGGTCGCCATCGGCACCGGCACCAAACAGCAGATCGAACAGCAGGTGGAGGGGCTCGGCTCGAACCTGCTGATCGTCGTGCCGGGCCGGCTGGAGTCGGTCGGGGCCGCGCCCACCTCCTCGCCGATCACCCTGGACGACGTCGAGGCGGTCAGCCGGGTGGTCGGCGACCCCTCCCGGGTGGCCGTGACGATCAGCTCCGGCGAGACGGTCCGGGCCGGGTCCCGCTCCGCGTTCGCCACGATGAACGGGGTTCTGGAGACCACCCCGACGGTGTTCGTCCGGCGGCTCGACCGGGGTGCGTACCTGAGCCGGACGGACGTGGACACCGCCCGGCGCGTCGCCGTGCTCGGCGCCGGCACCGCCCGGCAGCTGTTCGGCGAACGCGACCCGATCGGCCGCCAGATCACCATCGGCGGGGTGCGGTTCCGGGTCATCGGCACCTTCGAGGCGCTCGGGCAGAGCCTCGGCGTGGACCGGGACGGCGAGGTGCACGTACCGGTCACCGCCGCGCAGCGGCTGCTCGGCACCGAGCGCATCGACGGCCTGGCCATCCGAGCCCCCGACCGGGAACGCATCGACCAGCTCGGCGCCGACGTGGTCGCCACCCTCACCGAACGCCACCCGGACACCGACTTCAGCGCGGTCACCCAGGAACAGATCCTCGGCGTGCTCGGCGACATCCTCGGCGTGCTCACCGGGGTGCTCGCCGCGATCGCCGGGATCAGCCTGCTGGTCGGCGGGGTCGGCGTCTCCAACATCATGCTGGTCTCGGTCCGCGAGCGGACCAAGGAGATCGGCCTGCGCAAGGCGGTCGGCGCGCGGCCCCGCGACATCGGTGTGCAGTTCCTGCTCGAAGCGGTGCTGCTGACCACCACCGGGGGAGTGCTCGGCATGATCCTCGGCGGGTCGGCGGCGCTGCTCGTGGACCGGCTCAGCCCGGTGCCGGCCGCGCTCACCTGGTGGTCGATGGCGCTCGCCTTCGGGGTGTCGGCGGCCGTCGGGATCGTCTTCGGCGTGGTCCCGGCACAGCGGGCCGGCCGGCTCGACCCGGTGGTGGCGCTGCGCACCGAATGACACCACGTACGCTGCGAGTCGCCATGCCACGTGTTCCCGCCCCGCTCCAGGTTCTCGCCGCCATCGCCTCCGTCCAGTTCGGGAGTGCGGTCGCCCGTACCCTCTTCGACGATCTCGGCGCGGCCGGCGTCACCTTCCTGCGCCTCGCCCTGGCCGCCCTGATCCTCGCCGCGCTCACCCGGCCGCGCCTGCGCGACTGGTCGCCGGCCGCCTGGCGGGCGGCCGCGCTGCTCGGCGTGGTGATGGCCGGCATGAACCTGATCTTCTACCTGTCACTGCGGACCGTGCCGCTGGGCATGGCCGTCACCGTCGAGTTCCTCGGCCCGCTGCTGCTCGCCCTGGCGCAGACCCGCCGCCTCAGCCACCTGTGCTGGGCGCTGCTGGCCGGCGGCGGGGTCCTGCTGCTCGGCCTCGACAGCGGAACCTCCGCCCCGCTGAGCGGGCTGCTGCTCGCCTTCCTGGCCGGGCTCTGCTGGGCCGGCTACATCGTGTTCAGCGCCAAACTCGGCGGCCTGGTCCCCGGCACCGGCGGGCTGGCCGTCTCGCTCGCCGTCGGCGCGCTGCTCGTCGCCCCGTTCGGGCTCCCCGGCGCGAGCGCGGTGCTCACCGAGCCGTCGCTGCTGATCGGCGCGACCGCGGTGGCGCTGCTCTCCTCGGTCATCTCCTACGGCCTGGAGATCGACGCGCTGCGCCGGATGTCCACCCGGGTCTTCGGGATCATGATGAGCCTGGAACCGGCCGCCGCCGCGATCGCCGGGCTGCTCGTCCTCGGCCAGCAGCTCGGCCGGGTGGAGATCATCGCGCTCGGTCTGGTCACCCTGGCCAGCGCCGGCGCCACGCTCGGACGTCGCGATGTCCCCGCGGGGCCGCTCCCCGAGCCAACCCCTCAGGTGGCCGCGCGGCAGACCGAATGAGGAAGCGGACCCCGAGGAGACCGCTTTGCCGTTTCAGATAAGCGACCAGCTCGGCGCCGCCCGTGCCGTCGCCTATCTGATGCTGGCCGCCGGGACCTACAACCTCGTCACCGGCGTCCTCATGAAGATCGGCGACCCGCTCGCCGAACTCGTCGCCGTCGGCGTCGCCTCCGTCGCGTTCCTGATCATCGGCGCGGTCTGCCTGCGCCGGCCGGCGTCACTGCCGAAAGTCTTCTGGCTCGCCGTGCCGTTCCTGTCGGCGATCGCGGTCACCGGCCTCAACCTGGCCACCCGGGACACCAGCACCGGGGCGCAGCTGTTCTATCTGTGGCCGCTGCTCTACGCCGCGTCGTTCCTCAGCCGGCTGATGATCGGGGCCACCGTGGCGGCCATCTCCGCCGGGCACGCGGGGGTGGCGTTCACGTACATGGACGCGTCCCACGCCCTGCACGACTGGATCGCCATCACCGTCGCCATGTCGATGACCGCGCTCGTCGTCGCCTCCCTGGTGGAGCGCAACAACCGGCTGCGGCACGTCCTCGAGGTGCAGGCGGCCTCCGACGCGCTGACCGGGGTGGCCAACCGGCGGGCCTTCGACGAGCAGTTCGGCCGTACCGTCGAGGCGGCCCGTGCCGCCGGCCAGCCGGTCGCCCTCATCATGATCGACGTCGACCATTTCAAGGCCATCAACGACACCTGGGGCCACGCCGCCGGCGACCACGCGCTGCGCACGGTCGCCGGCGCGCTGCGCGACGCCGCTCCCGGCGCCGATCACCTGGTGGCCCGGCTGGGCGGCGACGAGTTCGCGGTGCTGATGCGCGCCGGGCCGCTCACCGCCATGGGGTACGCCGAGCAGGCGCGCGCCCTCGTCGACGCCTGCGACGACCTCCCCTCCGGACCGCCCCGGCTCAGCATCGGCGTGGCGGTCCTGCCCGACCACGCCGCCACCGCCGACGAACTCCAGCGGGTCGCCGACGCCGCGCTCTACCAGGCCAAAGCCGGTGGGCGGGGGCGCAGCACCCTGGCTGAGCATCCCGCGCACCACACCGTCGCGTCCTACTACTGAGGGTCGGCGGGGACGACCACCGGGTGTTCGGCGGTCGCCTCGGTCAGCGCGTTCGGCTCCCCGTCGTCGGTGGCCCGCTCGCTGAGCAGCCCCAGAATCTCCGGGACCCGCCTCGGGTACGGCCCCCAGCCGTCGCGCAGCACGTGGATGTAGACCGACTCCAGACAGACCCCGATCCGCTCCACCAGGTCGGTGTCCTCCGGATCACCCAGCCGGATCGCCCGGGCGAAATGATCCAGCGCCTCCATGTGCCGGCCCTGGTCGTAGCAGCTGCGCCCGGCGTTCTCGTGCACGACGCTGCGCACCGCGGCCGGGACGTCCGCGTCGACCGCCCGCTGGAACAGCCGGTCCGCCTCCAGGTAGTCGCCGCGCAGCCGCAGCACGTGCGCCAGCTCGGCCTGCGCGATCACCATCGACTGCAGGTCCTGCGCGGACTCGGCGTGCGCCAGCGCCAGCCGGCTCGCGGCGGCGGCCATGCCCAGCTCGCCGAGGAGGCGGTAGACCTCGGCGCGCACGCTCAGCAGGCCGGCCTTGACGATGTTGTCGGCCTCGTCGGCCAGCGGGCCGTCGAGGCGTTCGCCCAGCTCACGCAGTGCGTCGCGGTTGTCGACGACCTCACGCAGGGAGGCGCCGTCGAGGCGCCAGCGGATCGCGGACAGGTCGGCGGCGGTCAGCGGCAGGTGCGGTGCCAGCTGCGGCCCCTGCTGCTGACCTTCTTGCGGCGGCCCTTGCTGCGCCTGTTGCTGATCTTCGTGCGGCGGCCCTTGCTGTGCCTGCTGCTGGCCTTCTTGCGGCGGGCCTTGCTGAGCCCGCTGCGGGCCTTCCTGTTGCGGTCCCTGCTGAGCCTGCTGCGGGTTTTCCGCCTGCGGATCCCGCTGCGGGCTTTCCTGCTGTGGCTTCTGCGGGGTTTCCTGCTGCGGGGTCGGCCGGCCCTCGGCTGCCGCTTTCGGCTCCTGCTGGGCAGGCTCCGGCTGCGTGGTGGTGGCGGCTTTCGCCGGGGTCTTCGTCACGAACCAGCCGCTGCCCAGCGCCGTGTCGGAATAGCGCCGCGGCTCCGGATCAGGTCCGGAGGTGGCCAGCCGCGCTATCGGCCGCAGGTTGTGCCAGGTGCCGTCCTCGTCCATGTAGGGAGCGTCGCCGTCCGCCGGCGCGCCAGTCCGCTGCTGAGCGCCCGCCGGGGTCCCGGCCTGCTCCTGGCCCACGCCCGCTCCGGCCCGCGCCGGTCCGGTCGCCGCACTGACGTGCTCATGGCCGCCGGCCGTCCCGGCCGGTGCCGGGCTGACCGGCTGCTGGCTCGTAGCTGTGCCGCCATGCGCTGGGCCTTCGGCCGTGCCGGCCTGCGTTGAACCCGCTGCCGTGCCGGCCTGCGCTGGATCTCCTGCCGTGCCGGCCTGCGCTGGATCTCCTGCCGTGCCTGGGTGCGCTGGGTCTGCGGCCGTGCCCGCATGCGCTCGGTCTGTGGCCACGCCGGCCCGCGCTGGGCTTGCGGCGGTGCCCGCATGACCGTGGCCCGTTTCCGTGCCGGCCAGCGCAGGTCCCGTTGTCCCGCCAACCGGCTGCTGCGTGCCGCCGGTTCCGTCGACCGCTGCCGGGGCTCCACTTACCGGAGCCGAATGCTGCGCGCCGTGTCCTGCGCCGCTGAACTGCGGAGTTCCGACCGGCGGCGTCGGTGCGGCCCACGGGTTGCTCAGCTCGTGGCGCGGCGGTTGCGGCACCGCCACCCGCGCGCGCTCCTGCGCGGCACCCACGTGGGCGCCATCGGCATGTGCGCCGCCTGCCTGTGCCGCGTGCGCCTGCGCCGACGGGTTTTCGGTGCCTGCCGGTCCAGCAGTCGGCTGTCCCGGATGCGGAACCGGGCGGTCGGCGCCCGCGCCCTCCGCCGCCGGTGGAGTCTGCGGCGCGGCGGAAATCGGGGCGGCAACGGACGCCTGCGGTGACCCCGGCCAGGACGCCCCCGGGCCAGTCGGAGGGTTGCCCTGCCAAGGTCCTGCCGGACCTTGCGGAACGCCGGCCTGAGCGGGCGACGTGGGCTGCGGACCGGCTTCGGTCCGAGTGACATCCGCCTGCGGCATGCCGTGCCGGGGGCCGGCAGGGCTGCTCGGGGAGACGCCAGGCGCCGGCGAGCCGGGCTGCGGGCCGCCGGCAGCGTGCGCCGCCTTGCCGGTTTGCTGCGAGGCCTGCGCGTCGCTCGCTGTGCCCGCCGCCTGCGGCGTCGATCCGGTGGCCTGCGGCGCGCTCTGCCAAGGACCGGCCGGAGACACCGGCGCCCCAGCGGCCGCCGGTTGAGGCATGCCGGGTTCGGCGGCTTGATGACGGCCGTCGCGCTGTGATGCCTGCCCCCAGGAATCCGCCGGAGGCGCCACGTTTGCCGCGTGCGGCGTCCCAGCCGACGCGGACTGAGCTGGCGTGCCCGACGGAGGTGCCGCGGCAGGCCGAACCGGCACCGGAGGCGGGACCGCTGCGGCTGCGGGCGTGACCGGCTGCGCGGTTGGCGGATGCGGGACCGCTGCGGCTGCGGGCGTGACCGGCTGCGCGGTTGGCG
>NZ_JBEZZB010000240.1:2990-11462 GCF_040638955.1 Actinoplanes sp. NPDC024001 | reverse complement strand
CAGCAACACTCAGGCGCAGCCGAGCCCGCCGGCCGGCGGCCAGTGTCGGCTCGGGTCGGCCGCAGCAACACTCAGGCGCAGCCGAGCCCGCCGGCCGGCGGCCAGTGTCGGCTCGGGTCGGCCGCAGCAACACTCAGGCGCAGCCGAGCCCGCCGGCCGGCGGCCAGTGTCGGCTCGGGTCGGCCGCAGCAACACTCAGGCGCAGCCGAGCCCGCCGGCTGACGGCCAGGGTCGGTTCGGGGCGGCCGAAGTGACACTCAGGTGCCGGCCGGGAGGGGTTTGGGTTGAGGGTGACCGGGTGCTTACGCCCGGCGGGCGCGCTGGAGGGCGTGAGCAGGCACGTGCTCGCGCGGGTAGCACAGGGGCACCGATTTCGGCGGGGCCGCGAACGCGTACCGGAAAAGGGCGTGAGTGACAAGCGGACATTGACCCGCGACTTTTTGTTGAGGTTTGTTGACAGTTTGGTCGCGGGGTGGAAACAATCGCCTGAGAGCGCTCTCCCCCAGCCTTCCCCCGGCCGCACGCCTGCGCGGATTGTTCGACCGTGTGCGTGCGTGAAAGGACGATCCGATGCTCCGTCCTGCTCATCGAGCCCTCGCCGTCGCGGCGGCGGCATTGACCGCTGTCACACTGACCCCCGTTGCCGGATTCGCCGATCCGGGCGGGCCGGCCGCGCCGCAAGCGCCGGCAGCCGCGCCGGGCGAGTTGGGGCTGGCGCCCGGCATGCTCGCCGCGATGCGCCGTGACCTGCGGCTCGACGACGACGAGATCGCGCAGCGGCTCACCACCGAGGCCGCCGCGCCGGTCATCGAGAAACGGCTGCGCGCCCAGCTGGGCAAACGGTTCGCCGGCGCCTGGATCCCGGACGGCGCGACCCGGCTGACCGTCGCTGTGACCAGCGCGGCCGATGCCGCGACGGTGCGTGCTGAAGGCGCCGACGCCAAGGTCGTCAAGCGCAGCGAGGCGGACCTCGCGGCGGATCGCGCGAAACTCGACCGCCGCGGCGGGGAGGCGCCGGACAGTGTGCACAGCTGGTACATCGAACCGGCCGGCAACCGCATCGTGATCACCGCTGCAGCCGGTGCCGAGGCGCAGGCCCGGCGCTTCGCCGAGGCCAGCGGCGCCAAAGCGGTCACGGTCCGCACCGTGGACGCCCAGCGGCCCCGGCCGATGTGGGACACCCGCGGCGGCGACCAGTATGTGATCAACGGCAACACGCTGTGCTCGGTCGGGTTCTCGGTCGCCGGCGGCTTCGTGACCGCCGGTCACTGCGGCGGCGTCGGCAGCCCGACGCTCGGCTTCAACAACCAGGCACAGGGTACGTTCGCCGGCTCCTCATTCCCCGGCAACGACTACGCATGGGTACGGACCAACGGCAACTGGGTGTCACAGCCGTGGGTGCACAACTACTCCGGTGGCAACGTGCTCGTGGCCGGGTCGCAGGAGGCGGCCATCGGCAGCTCGATCTGCCGTTCCGGGCGGACCACCGGCTGGCGCTGCGGCACCCTGCTCGGCAGGAACGAGACCATCAACTACGCGCAGGGCGCCGTCTCCGGCCTGAGCCGCAGCAACGCCTGCGCACAGCCGGGCGACTCCGGCGGGTCCTGGATCTCCGGCAACCAGGCGCAGGGCGTCACCTCCGGCGGCAGCGGCAACTGCACCACCGGCGGCACCATGTGGTTCCAGCCGGTCAACGAGATCCTGCAGGTGTACGGCCTGTCGCTGACCACCACGGGCGGCGGCGGAGGCGGTGGCACCGCGATCATCAGCAACTGGAACAACAAGTGCCTCGACGTGCCGAACAGCAACTTCGCCGACGGCGTGCTGGTGCAGATGTGGACCTGCAACGGCTCCGCGGCGCAGCGGTGGGAGGCCGTCAACGGCACCCTGCGCACCGGCAACAACAAGTGCCTGGACGTGCCGTGGGGTTCCACCGCCAACGGCGTCATCATCCAGATCGTCACCTGCAGCGGCAACCCGGCCCAGCAGTGGGTGCTCAGCGCCGCCGGTGACCTGGTGAACCCGCAGGCCAACAAGTGCCTCGACATCAAGGACTGGAACGGCAACGACCGGGCCCAGGTGCAGCTGTGGGAGTGCGGCGGCTCGCTGAACCAGAAGTGGCGGCGCGGCTAGATCGTCCAGATCAGACAGAAGGGCTTGCCGGCCGGATCGGCGTAGACGCGCCAGTTCCGGCCGGCACCGTCCAGCCGGGTGGCGCCGGCGTCGAGGGCGGCCCGGCCGGCGGCGTCCGGGTCCTCGACGATGACGTCGAGATGGATCTGCTGCGGATACGCCGGGTCCGGCCAGCGTGGCGGGCTGTACTGCTCCACCTGCTGGAACAGGACCGGCTGCGCGCCGTCCTCGCCGATCATGGCCATGCCGTCGGCCTCGTAGGTGACCGGTTTGCCGAGCAGCCGGGCGTAGAAGTGGCTCAGCGCCTTCGCGTCGGGGCAGTCGAGCATGACGCCCATCAGGGTGGTCCGCGGATCGTCCGGGTTGGCGCAGAGGTCGAACGGGTGGCCGGCCGGGTCGGCCAGCGTGTGCCAGCACTCGTTGCGGCGCAGCAGGGTGGCGCCGAGCCGCTGGGCCCGTTCCGCCGCGGCGTCGATGTCCGGCACCCGGAAGTCGAGGTGGGCCTGCTGCGGGCGCTCCTGGCCCGGCCAGCTGGGCGGCACGTGGCCGGGAGCCTGCTGCAGGCCGATCCGCCAGCCGTCATCACTGTGGAGCGTGATCCAGTCGTCCTCGTCACCGCCGGGTTCGCGCCGCCAGCCGGCGAGCCGCTCGTAGAACGTCGCCAGCCGGTCGATGTCGGGCGCGTCCAGCGCCACGGCCCGCAGTGAGCCGATCGAATGCGGTTCGAGGGTCATGCCTTCGATCCTGCCGCTTCCGGCACCACAGCGCCCGGTGAAAAGGCGTCGCCGCGGCAGACCGGTCGATACCGGCCGGTTGGAGAAACCGGCCGATGACCGCGATCCGCCCAAGATCAGCTGTTCCGGAGCGGCCTACACTGCGCCGGTGGCGTGGGACAAGAGAACCTATCGGGTTGTCGACGGTGAACAGATCGAGGGCACCTGGCGGCCGATTTTCATCCGCAACGGTCCGACCTACTTCCTCACGGATCTGCTCATCTTCGCCGACGGAGCGATCAACTGCTGGGACTGGGTCGATCTCGACGGGCTACGGCAGAAGCTGGAGTCGGGATGGGTCGCCACTCATCTCGAACCGGGCATGGAAGCCTCGGCTCACCACCTCGCGAGCTGGCGCTTCGATGAGCCGCAGACATGGGTCACCGCCGACGAACTCCTCGGGGAGGTCGCCGACGAGATCGATCACCTCAATGGCCGGCCCGATTCCACCGGCCGTTGCCTGCAGGCGCTGGACCGATACCTCGAAACCCGGACGGAAGCCGATCGGCGGCTACTTCGCGCGGCCTACCTGGCCGTTCCCGAACACGTACGCCACTACACGCTCGGCGACATGGACGCGAAGGACCAGCCGCTGCGGGTGCTGTGCACACCGATCGGGGAACACACGACTCACGACGAGCTCGTGACCGAGGCGATGCACGGTCAGGCCCACGAGTATTTCGAGGAACGTCAGAGGTCGGTCAAGGAATGGACCGAATCCCGCCCTGCTGACGGCCCGGAGCAGGCGGAAAATCCCACGGTCAAGCTGGCATCGATCCCCGGCAGTTGGCGAGCAGAGCCAGGGATCGAGTGTCTGCGCAACGAGTACCCGACCACGATCGACATCGGCGGCGACACCTACGCCAGCGCCGTGCACGCCTACTGGGCTCTGGCCGCCACCGACGAGAGCACCCGCGCAGCGATCCATCGCACCGCGACGGCCCTCGGCGTCGAGCGCGCCGTCGGCAAGGCGCCGCTCCGGCCGGATTGGCCTCACCTTCGCCTGGCCGCTATGCGCGCGGTTCTGCATGCCAAGTTCAGCCAGCACCCGGAACTCGCGGATGTACTCATCGCGACCGGCGACGCACGCATCGAGTACAACATCAGCTCGGCGTACTGGAGCGGTGGCACGAAGGGTCGCAATTGGCTCGGCCGGCTACTCGAACTTGTCCGGTCCGAGATCGTGGCAGAACGAGCGGGCTTCGCCCCGTAGCCGGCAACCCGGCTTCCATCTCACGGTGCCGCATGGCCGTCGGCCACCGGAATCCGGCCCTGTCAGCCCGTCGGGATGGCCGGATTCGAACCGGCGGCCCCCGGTCCCCCAGACCGGTGCGCTCCCTGACTGCGCCACATCCCGTTCATGTATCTGCCGGTCCCGGAGCGGCCGGCGGGGCGATGCCCCCCGCCGGCCGCTTCCCGGCACGGCATCAGCGCGGCCCGAGAAGCCGGGCGTACGCGCCTCGGACGGATTCCGGTCGCCCGTGCCGGGTGGGTGGCCGCCGTGTGCGGCCCGGTGTGGTGCTTTGCGGCGCCGGGATCAGGGACGGTGACCTTCTGCGTTGGCGGGGTGGTCCATTCCCCTCCAGCGAGCCCGACGAGTGGAACTGTCGAGCCGGCCCGCAGTGTCCGCCGATCTCCCCTCCCCGGCGCCTCGATCGGCAGCGGGGTCGCGAAGCCCGCACCGACGTGGTGTGAACGAAGCCGGAGAAACAAAAATGCCGCCGATCCCCGGCCGGGACGGCGGCTGCCACGCGCTGGCGAGCGCTAGCTGGGCCACCGTTTCCGCTGGGGTTCGAAGCCGATCACGTTCATGGCGCCCATCGTAGGAACCGCCGTCCGGGACGGGCAACGCATTTAAGTACCCGAGATCACGCCCCGGAGCGAGGTGACCACGACCCGCGCTGGGCACATCTGGCGCGTGCCGCCCCAGTCCTGGTCGGGACGGCGATCCGGAGAGGGGAATCCGATGGCAGATGAGCAGACGTCCGGCACGTGGCGCCGCCGGTTGCGGTCCTGGGCGCCGGCGCTGATCGGATACGTGATCGTGTTCGGGCTGCTGACCGTCCAGGACCGCGCGGACCGGCCACCCACCGTCGCCTACACCGCTTTCGAGACGCAGGTGCAGGCGCACAACGTGGCGGAGGTCTACGCCACCGGCGACTCCATCGAGGGCAAGCTGAAGACCCCGGCGGCGCTGCCGGGCGGCAAGAACGGCGAGACCTACCGGAAGTTCACCACCGAGCGGCCGGAGTTCGCCGACGACGACCTGCTGGCGGCGCTGCAGTCCGGCGGTGCGGAGGTCCGCGCGACCCCGGTCGTGCAGCAGCGCGGCACGTTCGCCAACCTGCTGATCTCGTTCGGCCCGATCCTGCTGCTGTTCGGCTTCTACTGGTGGACGCTGCGGCGGCAGAGCGCCGGTGGACTGCTCGGCCGCCGTGCCGGCACCCGGGTCCAGCCGGGCACGGTGCGCACCACGTTCGCCGACGTCGCCGGCATCGACGAGGTGAAGGACGAGATCAGCGAGATCGTCGACTTCCTGCGCAACCCCGGGAAGTACGCCCGGATCGGCGCCCGCGCGCCCCGCGGTGTGCTGCTCACCGGCGCGCCCGGCACCGGTAAGACGCTGCTGGCGCGGGCGACCGCCGGCGAGGCCGGGGTGCCGTTCTTCTCGGCGAGCGCGGCCGAGTTCATCGAGGTGGTGGTGGGTGTGGGCGCGAGCCGGGTGCGGGACCTGTTCGCCGAGGCCCGCAAGGTCGCCCCGGCGATCGTGTTCATCGACGAGATCGACGCCATCGGCCGGTCCCGCAGCGGCGGGAACCTCGGCGGCAACGACGAGCGCGAGCAGACCCTGAACCAGATCCTCACCGAGATGGACGGCTTCTCCGGCGCCGAGGGCGTGATCGTGCTGGCCGCCACCAACCGGCCCGATGTGCTGGACGCGGCGCTGCTGCGGCCCGGCCGGTTCGACCGCACGATCGCGGTGCAGCCGCCGGACCAGCGGGGACGCCGGGAGATCCTGCGGGTGCACGCCCGCACCGTGCAGGTCGCCGCGGACGCCGACCTGGACCGCCTGGCCCGTTCCACGGCCGGCATGACCGGCGCCGACCTGGCCAACCTGATCAACGAGGCGGCGCTGCTCGCCGCCCGGCGCGGCGACGAGGCGGTCACCGGGCAGGACCTGGCCGACGCGCTGGAGAAGGTGCAGCTCGGCGCGGCACGCCAGGTGGTCATCCCGGAGGCCGAACGGCGGCGGACCGCCTACCACGAGAGCGGCCACGCGCTGCTCGGCATGCTGCAGCCGGGCGCGGACCCGGTCCGCAAGGTCTCGATCATCCCGCGCGGGCGCGCCTTGGGCGTCACCCTCGCCACGCCCGAGACCGACCGTTACGGGTACGACGAGGACTACCTGCGCGGCCGGATCAGCGGCGCCCTGGCCGGGATGGCCGCCGAAGAGGTGATCTTCGGCGTGGTGACGACCGGCGCGGAGAGCGACCTGGAGGTGGCGACCAGCCTGGCCCGCAACATGGTCGGCCGGTGGGGCATGTCCGGCCGGATCGGTCCCGTCTCGGTGCTGCCGGCCGAGGGCGATCCGCGGATGGTCGGCGTCTCCGAGCACCTGCTCGACACCGTCGACGAGGAGGTCCGCCGCATCGTCGAGGAGTGCTACGTCGGGGCGGTGAAGCTGCGGCGCGAACACCAGCACCGCCTGGAGTCCCTGGTCACGAGGCTGCTGGCCGCGGAAACCCTGGATCAGGCCGAGGCGTACGATGCGGCCGGCCTGACCCCGGCCACCGCCTGACCGGCCGCGGCGATCGGCGGGGCCGGCCTGTGACTCAGCACACTGGGCCTATCGGGAATGTATGGTTCTCGCCGATCGCTGCGCAGGGTTGGACGTGAGTACGACGGGAGGAGGTGCCATGGGTCTGCTGCTGACGCGGCGTCGCCACGTGGACCACATGCGCACCTGCAGCGATCTCTGCCGGTGAGGTGACCGCGGCCACCTGCCGCACCTGCCTCATCCCTCTCCCGTCTGGAGTTCCGCTGTGCTCAAACGCCTGCAACGCGTCCCGTTCGCTGTCCAAGTCTTCGCCGGTTTGTTCCTCGGTGTCGTCTTCGGCCTGATCGCCCGTGAGATGGGCCCGGCCGGCGACGGCAGCCCGAACTGGCTGACCAGCACCCTCGACACGGTCGGCGGCGCCTTCGTCGACCTGCTGCGTGCCCTGGTCGTACCGTTGGTGATCACCGCGATCATCGCCAGCATCGCCAATCTGCGCGGAGTGGCCGGCGCCGCCCGGCTGGCCGGGCGCACCCTGCTGTGGTTCGCCGTCACCGCGCTGATCGCCGTCTCGATCGGCATCGCGCTCGGCCTGATCTTCCAACCCGGTAACAACACCTCCGTCAGCGGCGACGCCGCCGCCGAACCGTCCAAGGTCGGCGACTGGTGGGCCTTCCTGACCGGCCTGATCCCCACGAACATCCTGGGTCTGCAGGCCAGCACCACCATCAAGGAGGGCGCGGCCACCACCAGTCTCTCCTTCAACGTGCTGCAACTGCTCGTGATCTCGATCGCGCTCGGCATCGCCGCTCTCAAGATCGGCGAGCGGGCCGAGCCGTTCCTGAACTTCAACCGGTCCGCGCTGGAGATCGTGCAGAAGGTGCTGTGGTGGGTCATCCGCCTGGCGCCGATCGGCACCATCGGCCTGCTCGGCTACGCCGTGGCCGACTACGGCTGGGACGCGATCGGGTCGCTCGGCGCGTTCGTCGGCGCCGTCTACCTGGGCCTGCTGCTGGTCATCGGGGTGGTCTACCCGGTGCTGCTGAAGGTGCACGGGGTGCCGGTGCGCCGCTGGTACGCGACCGTCTGGCCGGCCCTGCAGCTGGCCTTCGTCTCCCGTAGCTCGCTGGGCACCCTGCCGGTCACCGAGCAGGTCACCGAGAAGGTCGGGGTGCCGCGGTCGTACGCGAGTTTCGCGGTGCCGCTCGGCGCGACCACGAAGATGGACGGCTGCGCCGCGATCTACCCGGCACTGGCCGCGATCTTCGTGGCGCAGTTCTACAACATCGGCCTGTCCTGGCCGGACTACCTGCTGATCGTCGCGGTCTCGGTGCTCGGTTCGGCCGCGACGGCGGGCACGACCGGCGCGACGGTGATGCTCACGCTGACCCTGTCCACGCTCGGCCTGCCGCTGGCCGGTGTGGGCCTGCTGCTGGCCGTCGACCCGATCCTGGACATGGGCCGCACCGCGACGAACGTGGCCGGTCAGATCCTGGTGCCGACCATCGTCGCGAAGCGTGAGGGCATCCTCGGCCGTGACGAGGACGCCGCCGATGGCGCGGGCAAGGACGCGGGCAAGGGTGCGGACGATGGCGCGGGCAAGGGTGCGGACGCCACGCCGGAGCCCGCAGCGCCGGCTCAGCGGGAAGCCGCGTCGATGGCCTGACGCGCTACGGCGATAATCCGGGAGTGCGATTCGCGGTCCTGGGCCCGACCGAGGTGGTCCGAGACGACGGCCGGCCAGTGCAACTGGCCGGCCGTCGGCAGCGCGCGCGGCGGGCCCGGCGGCGG
>NZ_JBEZZB010000240.1:0-2980 GCF_040638955.1 Actinoplanes sp. NPDC024001 | reverse complement strand
GCCGCGCTCGGGGGTGCTCCGTGCCCCGGCCCGGACTGGGAAGTGGGCCGCCCGTCGTCAGCGCGCGCTGCTGACCCGGCTGCTGCTGGACCCGGGCCGGGTGGTGCCCGCCGAGCGGCTGATCGACGACGTCTACGGCGACCAGCCGCCGGCCGGGGCCCCGAACGCGCTGCAGGCGCAGGTCTCCCGGCTGCGGCAGGCGCTGCGGCCGGACGACGCGATCCTGGCCTCGCTGCCCGCCGGATACCGGCTCGACGTCGCACCGGACGACGTGGACGCGCACCGGTTCGAGCGGCTGGCCGCGGCCGGCCGTCAGCAGCTCGCCACCGGCGACCCGGCGGCCGCGGTCCGGCTGCTCGACGAGGCACTCGGCCTGTGGCGCGGCCCGGCGCTCTCCGACCTGGAGGGTGCGGTGGCCGCGGCAGCCCGGTGGGAGGAGCTGCGCCTGGCCGCGGTCGAGGACCGGTGCGATGCCAATCTGGCGCTGGGCCGGCACGCCGAGGCGGTGGCCGAGCTGTCCGGCCTGGTGGCCCGGCACCCGCTGCGGGAACGGCTGCGGGGCCTGCTGATCCGGGCGCTGCACGGCAGCGGCCGGCAGGCCGAGGCGCTGGCCGCGTTCGAGGAGGCGCGCCGGACACTCGCCGACGAGCTGGGCGCCGACCCGTCACCCGCACTGGCCGCCGTCCACCTGGCGGTGCTGCGGGAACAGGCGGTGCCGCAGGAACAGAAGGTGCGAACGGTCACCGGGGTGCCCGCGCAGCTGACCACGTTCGTCGGCCGGGACGCCGAGCTGCGGCGGCTGGCGAAACAGCTCGGCGAGGCACGGCTGGTCACGCTGATCGGGCCGGGCGGTGCGGGCAAGACACGACTGGCCGTGGAGGGTGTGCGGCGGCGTACCGAAGAGGTGTGTTTCATCGAGCTGGGACCGCTGACCGAGAGCGCCGATGTGGGCCACGCCGTGCTGGCCGCGGTGGGTCTGCGCGACAGCGGCCTGCTGGCCGCCGACGGCGGCCGGCGTGCGCCGGACCCGGTGGACCGGCTGGCGCTGGCGCTGGCGGACCGGCCGGTGCTGCTGGTGCTCGACAACTGCGAGCACCTGGTGGACGCGGTCGCCGACTTCGCCGCCCGGCTGCTCGCGCGGTGCCCGTCCGTACGCGTGCTGGCCACCAGCCGGGAGGCACTCGGCGTCACCGGCGAGACGCTGTGCCCGGTCCCACCGCTCGCGCTGCCGCCACCGGAGGAGAGCCCGGCCGCGCCGCTGGAGTACGCGGCGCTGCGCCTGTTCGCCGAGCGGGCCGCCGCGGTGCGCCCCGGCTTCACCGTCGACGCCGGCAACGTCGGCGCGGTGGTCCGCATCTGCCGTGCCCTCGACGGTCTGCCGCTGGCGATCGAGCTGGCCGCCGCCCGGATCCGGGTCTTCGACGTGCACGAGGTCGCCGACCGGCTGACCGACCGGTTCCGCCTGCTGTCGCGGGGCAGCCGCACCGCCCCGGCCCGGCACCGCACGCTGCGGGCCGTCGTCGAGTGGAGCTGGGAACTGCTCGACGCCGACGAGCGGCTGCTCGCCCGGCGCCTCACCGTGTTCGCCGGCGGCGCCACCCTCGACGCGGCACAGCGGGTCTGCCGGGTCGACGACCTGGAGGACGTGCTCGCCGGGCTGGTGGACAAGTCGCTGGTCGAGGCCGGTCCGCGCCTGCGGATGCTGGAGACCGTGCGGGCCTTCGGCGCCGAACAGCTCGCGCTGGCCGGCGAGGAGGACATGGTCCGCCGCGCCCAGCTGGCCTACCTGACCGACCTCGCGATGGCCGCCGAACCCGGGCTGCGGCGCGCCGACCAGGTGGAGTGGCTGCGCGGGCTGGACGGCGAGCACGACAACATCGTCGACGCCCTGCGCTGGGCCGTCCGCCACGACCCGCCGCTGGCCCTGCGACTGGCCGCGCCGATGGGCACCTACTGGGGGATGCGCGGCTGGGGCGGCGGCGACTCGGTGCTCTGCCTCGAACTGCTCGACGCCGTCGGCTGGAGCCCGCCGGAGGGCCTGACCGAGGAGTACGCGGTTGTCCTCGCCACCGCCACGCGCGGGGACCTGCACGGCTCGCGGCGTACCCGGCTGCTCGCCGAACTGGAGCCGCTCGTCGTCCAGTCGCTGTACGCGCCGAGGTTCCCGTTCCTGATCGTGATGTGGTCGATCATGACCGGGATCGGCGGCGGCGACCGGATGGACCGCGCCGTCATCGGCGCCGACCTGGCCGAACCCGACCCCTGGCTGGCCGCGCTGCTGCGCCTGGGTGAGGGGTTCGCGGGCATCTACGGCGGCGACGCGGACGCCGCGGAGGCACAGTTGCGAGCGGCCGCCGACAGTTTCCGTTCGATCGGTGACCGGTGGGGGATGACCGTGGCGCTCGCCGAACGGGCCAAGCTGCTCGGCCTGCGCGGCGACGGGAGCGCCGCCCGGGCCTGCTACGACGAGGCCATCACCCTCGTCGAGGAGCTGGGAACCAGCAACGACATGGCGGACCTGATCAGTCAGCGCGTCCTCACCTCGATCCATCAGGGGGACCCCACCGGCGACCGGCTGGACGACGCGCTCGCCGACGCGGAACGGGCCGCGGTGCTCGCCCGCCGCGCCGGATCGCCGATGATCCTGGCGTACTCGATGTGGGTCCTGGCCGAGGTGGAACGGCTGCGCGGGGAGTCCGGGCGCGCCCATCAGTGGGCCGAGCAGGCTCTGGCCGTCTGCCCGACCGGCTGGTTCAGCGCCGAGGAGATCCGCGGCCAGGTGCTGGTCACGCTGGGCCGGCTCGCCGAGGCGGCCGGCGAGGCGGAAGCCGCACGGGCGTGGCACCTGCGGGCGGCGGGTTCGGCGGTGCGGTGGCAGCATCGGCCGGCTGTCGCGTACGGGATCGAGGGTCTGGCCGGGGTCGCCCTGCTGGACGGCGATGCCGGGCGTGCGGCGCTGCTGCTGGGCGCGGCGGTCGCG
>NZ_JBEZZB010000239.1:0-11682 GCF_040638955.1 Actinoplanes sp. NPDC024001 | reverse complement strand
CTCGGAGGTCGGCGCGGAGGCGGCGGCCTCGTCCCAGGGCGAGATGGCCGCGGGCCGGTGCAGGTCCGGCTCGAGGTCGGCCAGCGGCACGTAGACCCGGGCGTCCACCGCCTCGGCCAGCAGCAGCGCGGCGACCAGCGCGGTCGGCCGGTCCGCCGGGTCCTTGGCCAGGCAGCGCGAGCACAGGTCGAGCACCTCGGGGGCAAGGCCGTCGATGTGCGGCAGCGGCTCCGGGTCCGCGAAGCGCTGGGCGACGACGAGCTCGGTGTTGGTGCGCGCGCTCCACGGCAGCCGGCCGGAGAGGCAGTGGTAGATCAGCGTGCCGAGGGCGAACATGTCGGTCGCCGGGGTGGCCGGCATGCCCTCGAACCGTTCCGGGGCGATGTAGGCGGGCGTGCCCATCACCGGCCCCTCCGGGTCCGGGTCGGGCGAGCCGATCACGGCGGCGATCCCGAAGTCGAGGACCTTGGCGCCGGCCGGGGTGAGCATGATGTTGGCCGGCTTGATGTCGCGATGCACCACGTGCTCGGCGTGGGCCGCGGCGAGCGCGGCCGCCACTTCGGCGCAGACGCGTACGCCGATGCGCCAGTCCAGCCGCCCGGCGGCGAGGTGACGGCTCAGGGTCTGGCCCTCGACCAGTTCCATCACGATGTAGGGCACGTCGCGTCGCCCCGGCGCCGGTGAGGTGCCGAAGTCGTGCACCCCGGCCACGTTGGGGTGTGCCAGCCGGGCCGCCGAGCGGGCCTCCGCCCGGACCAGCTCCACGCCGACCTCGCCGAGGGTGCCCTCCACGGCCGGCGCCATGATCTTGACCGCGACCGGGCGGTCCAGGACCTGGTCGTGCCCGCGCCACACCTCCGACATGCCGCCGAGTCCGATGCGGTTCACCAGTTGATAACGCCCGCCCAGCGTCCGCATCTCGCCTCCTCCACGCTGCCGGCAAACCCCGCGAGGTCCTCCGGACCTGGCGATACCCAGGCCATCAGGGGACAAACGCGACCTCTGCCACCGGTCCCGCCGGCGGGTCGGAGACCGGACGGCCCGGAGTACCGGGATGTCCGGGTGAGAACACGGCACCGAAACGGCACCGGCATCGGCCGAATGGCCGAGGCGAACGTCAATTCCGCGCGGAATTGGCCCAAGCTTCACGAAGACGCAATCGCGCGCAGTGGCGCCGGTGGAAATGGCTGTTTCGGGAACGCTCCCAAATCCGTTTCGGAAGGCTGCCGATTCCGGCCGGAAAAAGGGTCGACCGGCCCTGGAAACGGACTTGGCGCTCACTCTGCGTGTAGGTGCGCGCCGCGTACGAGATCGTACCGAACCGGCGCCACGTGAGATCCACTTGACGACTACACAGAGTCACGGAAATCAGCATGGCGGAGCCGCTCCTTGTGGGCCCGGCCCCGCCATCGACGGTACGGCCGTTTTCCGCGCGCACCTGATGTCCCGCAAGACGTTAGGGCATGTCGATCAAGGGAGGGCGGGCGGCCCCGCCGGTCGTGATCGCGCTCTCATCGGGATCCTCCGCGACCTCGGCGAACACCGAAGTCGATCACGCTGCGCGAACCCGGTCAGGCGAGCTCGGTACGCAGGTCGTGCGCCCCGTCCGCCCGGGTCGCCTCGTAGTACAGCCGCTGCCGGCCGTCCGGCAGCGGGAGCAGGCTCAGGTACCGCAGGCCGTTCGGCGGGTACGGGCTGCCGACCGGCTCCCGGTCCTCCGCGGTGAGCTCGCCGAACGTGCCGTCCGGCAGCCGGGTGCCGCGGGCCACCCCGGTGCGCTCCTCCCAGTTCTCCGACGCGCTGGCCCGGCCGTCGTAGGCGACGGTGATCTCGTCGCCGTCGACCCGCACCGAGGAGACCCGCACGCCCCGGGCGTCCCAGCGGCCCGGGCGCCCGGCCAGGGCGGTGCGCTGCCAGGTCCAGTGCACCCCGTCCGGGCTGGTCGCGTACTCGGTGGTCATCCGGTCGGCGTCGTCCCAGGACTCGAGCGGGTGCACCGAGGCCCACAGGTGCCAGCCGTGCTCGTCGTGGTGCAGCACCGGGTCCTTGACGCCGTTGCGCTCGTCACCGGCCAGCACCGTGCGGGGCGTGGCCCCGGCCAGGCCCTCCGGGGTGCCGGCCTCGAGCAGGTCGACCCGCCAGTGCTTGGTGCCGGGGGTGGCCGCGCTGACGTAGAGCCGCCACCTCCCCTCGGGCGTGCGCACCAGCGCCGGCCGCTCCAGCGACTCGGCCCCGAAGGCGTCCTTGCCGACCTCGGCGACCACCGTGAAGGTGAGGCCGTCGGCCGAGCGGGCCACCACGTTGGCGATGCCGCGGCCGGCCCCGATCGGCAGCCGCAGGCGGTAGGCGAGATAGACGTGACCGTCCGCCAGGATGGCGCTGGGCGCACCGGACCACGCTCCGGGCTCGGTGCCCGGCGGCTCCACCACCACGGTGGAATCCTCCCAGCGCGGCAGTGGCAGGGTCGTGATTCCAGTGCTCAAGGCAGCTCCTCCGAGGTTGCGGCGACGGGGTCCGTCAAGCTTGCATCATCTATCGGGAAGGTGGGGTTTACCGGGCACCGGCGTGTCGGTCCGGGCTCAGCCAGTCGTCGTACCTCTCCCCCGTGACCTCCTGCAGCAGGGCGATGTCATCGGCGAAGTGGGGCAGCAGAACGGCCCGCTCCTGCGGTGTGGTGACCGGACGGTTGCCCCGCTTGCGGTGCAGCAGCGTGAGCAGCGGCCCGCGCGCGGCCAGGCGCAGCGGGACCGGGAACCGGTGCCCGAACTCGCCGCCGGCCCGCAGCAGTCCACGCAGGACCCGGTTGACCTGATTGTCCTCGACGTAGTGCCGGTTGACGTTCTCCCGCGGGATCGCGCTGAGCACACCGGTGCGCACACCCAGGAAGGAGCAGACCCGGTCGAGTGTCGCGGCCGGACTGTCCTTGAGGTCCCGGTAACGCAGCAGCAGCACCTGCTCGCGGGGGAAGCGCTGGTAGAGGTGCTCGAGCTGGCGGCCGTAGAGGCCGAGGCCGACGTAGTGCCAGAAGTCGGCCCAGCCCGCGTCCTGGCGCGCCCGCTCGGCCCGGCAGGCGGCGAGGAAGTCGGCCTCCGGCTCGAGGCCGGCGACCCACAGGTGGGTCCAGTTGGAGTGCGCGCGGTCGACCGGGTCACGCAGCAGGACGATCAGTTTGACGTTCGGCACCAGCGCCTTCATCCGGTCGTGCGCGGCCAGGTCGTACAGGTAGAAGGGCGTCGCCTCGCCGCGCAGCGTGCCGGGCGGCGCGGGGTCGAAGAGCGCCTCGTAGTCCTCGCGCCGCCAGACGTGCTCCTGGTAGGTCTGCACGTCGCCGGGGCCGCCGGTGGCCGGTGGCGGGCCGTCGGAGAGGAAGAACTTCGGTTCCTTCACGGACGGCAGGAAGAGCTCGGGATGACCCACCAGCGCGGCGTGCAGCGCCGTGGTGCCGGCCTTGGGGACGCCGGCGATGAGGAAATCGGGAAGTGCCATCGGTTCCCCCTCGGGTGCGAAATTAGAGTTAGCCTACAGATCTCATAGGATTTCGCACCCGAGCGCCGCTGTGGCGGACGTCTCCCATCCGGGCGAAGGGTTCAGCGGGACCCGAACAACCGCCGCCACCAGCGGCTCGCCCGCCGGAACCGGGAGCATCCGCCCGGCTCGCACAGCGCGCACTCGGTGCCCGCGCGGTAATGCTCGTGTGCCTGATGCGGATGTCCACAAACGCACAGCCCGGCCTCGGTCGTCATCGCTTCACCAACGTCGAACGGTGGAGGAGGCTACGGGCGTTCGGTGAACTCTTCCCACCCATCAACGGTAGCGACACGGGCGGTATCACCGCCAGCAACAGCACGGTCACCTGCGGACACGCATAGTTAACTTTCTGTGAACATTCGAATTCGGAAAGTGGCGGCCGAAACTTGTCGATCTTGTCCGTTTATGCGGCGATCCACTACTCATTTACACATTGGTCGGGGACTCTCCCGAGAGATCCACTGCTTTCGGCTATGTCCGCTACGCAACGTCACGATGCGGCCAAGCTCGCCGCCCAGCCAGCTGGAACTACTTGCTTCCCCATACGGAAACTGTCAGCTTTGTGGCAGCTGTGACTTGAGTCTTTCTCACGGCCTGTTGACGCTACGTAATCGTTTGCTAGGTTGTTTTCCTGAAGCGAGCGGCTGTGCGGTCCCATCTTCGGGAAATCGCAACACGAGTCGCATTGCCGCCCCCGGAAGGGACCGACATGGAGCTTTCGCACTTGAATACGAACACCGACAGTAACCGCCCGCAATCACCGACCGTGAGCGTCGTGATTCCTACGCTGAACGAAGAGCGGAACCTGCCGCACGTGTTCGCGAAGCTCCCGTCGCTGATCACCGAGGTGATCGTGGTCGATGGCGGTTCGACCGACCGCACTGTCGAGGTGGCTCGTGAGCTGCGGCCGGACGCGGTGATCGTGCAGCAGACCCGTAAGGGCAAGGGCAACGCTCTGGCGTGCGGCTTCGCGGCCTGCACCGGCGACATCATCGTGATGATCGACGCCGACGGCTCCACCGACCCGGGCGAGATCCCGCTCTTCGTCGACAAGCTGATCAACGGCGACCACTTCGTGAAGGGCTCCCGCTTCAGCCACGGCGGCCACAGCCACGACATCACCGCGCTGCGCAAGCTCGGCAACGACGGCCTCAACCTCGTGGTGAACGTGCTGTTCCGGACGCACTTCACCGACCTCTGCTACGGCTACAACGCCTTCTGGCGCAACGTCGTGCCGGCGCTGGACCTGCCGGACGTCACGCTCCCCCAGCCGGCCGACGGCAGCAAGCTGTGGGGCGACGGCTTCGAGATCGAGACGATGATCAACATCCGCGCGGTCGCGGAGAAGCTGAAGGTCGGCGAGGTCGGCAGCACCGAGCACGAGCGCATCTTCGGCGAGAGCAACCTCAACACCTTCCGTGACGGCTTCCGGGTGCTCCGCACGATCTTCAGTGAGTACGGCCGGATGCGCCGCCGCCGTGGCGCCGGCATGGCCCCGTTCGTCGACGGCCTCCAGCTGCCGACCACCCCGGCCGCTCCCGCCGCCCCGACCGTCGCCGCCCCGGTCGCGCCGACCGTCCCGCAGTTCGCCGAGTCCCGCGAGCAGACGCCGGCGGTGAGCGCTCCGGCTCCGGTCGTGGTCGCCGCCCACCCGGTCGCGCCCCGCCACCCGGCCGACCCGCGCCGCGACACCGGTCAGCTGAACCGGGCGAACCGCCCGCACGAGGTCGGCACCCGCCGCACCGACGACATCAACAAGGTGCGCACCCCCCGCCTCGACGACCTCGGCGCCGGACCGACCCGTGACCTGCGGGCGCTGCGTGCCCGGGCGCTCGACGACATCGGCAGCGGCCCCACCCAGGACATCAGCAAGCTGCGCAGCCGCGCCGCGCTCGACGACTGATCAGCGCCCCTTCCGGCCACAGGAGCACCCCCCTCGTGAACCACACCTCGCTGCCCACGACGATCGTCATTCCCACGTACTCCGAGGTGCGCTGGGCATACCTCACCCGTACCCTCGAGTGCGCCCGCGCCCAGACGCACACGCCCGAAGAGATCGTCGTGGTCGTCGACCACAACCCGGCGATGTTCGACCGGATCAAGCGCGAGCTGCCCGGTGTCACCGTGCTGCAGAACGAGTACGCCCAGGGCGTCTCGGGCAACCGCAACACCGGCGCCTTCTACGCGCGGACCCCGCTGATCGCCTTCCTGGACGACGACATCATCGCCGAGCCGGACTGGCTGGAGCGCCAGATCGAGCCGTTCGCCGACCCCGAGGTGATCGGCACCGGCGGGTTCATCCAGCCGGCCTGGGAGGGTGAGGCGCCGCGCTGGATGCCGGGTGAGTTCCTCTGGGCGGTCGGCGGGTCGTACACCGGGATGCCCACCGAGACCGCGCCGATCCGCAACGTCTGGTCGGCCAACATGATCGTGCGCCGGGACGTCTTCGTCGCCGCCGGCGGCTTCCGGGTCGGCTTCGGCAAGCTCGGCGACCGCAACCGGCCCGAGGACACCGACCTGTGCCTGCGGATGAGCGAGGTGTCCGAGAACGGTCACTGGGTGTACGTGCCGGGCGCGGTCATCCAGCACGAGGTGCCCGCCGAGCGGGCCAGCTTCAAGTTCTTCGTGAAGCGCTGCTACGCCGAGGGCCGCGGCAAGGTCCAGATGGGCAGCCTGCACGAGGAGAACAAGAACGACGCCCTGGGCGCCGAGAAGAGCTACATCTGGTCGCTGCCGAAGGCCGTGGTCCGCCACGTCGGCGCGGCCGCCACCGGCAAGGGCGCCGACCACCTGCTGCGTGCCGGTGGCGTCATCGCCGGTGCCGCCGCCGCCGGTGTGGGTGGCGTCGTCGAGACCGTCAGCAAGAAGCGCGCCGGCCGGCGCAACGAGTCGGAGGCCGCTCAGTGACCACCGTCAACGGCGCCGGGCTGCCCGGCGCTCCGAACCTGGACGACGAGAGCCGGATCCGCCCCGCGGTGGTGCTCGACCTCGACCTGTCCCAGCCGCTGCCGCCGATCGCCGGGATCGCCCCGGACGGGCGCCGGGTGCTGCAGGCCTACGTCCTGGTCCGGCTCTTCACCGAGCCGCTCGGCACGGTGCTCGTCGACGTGCCGGAGCACGGGCTCGCCCCGTACGCGCTGGCCGCGGCGATCGACACCGAGCTGGGCGAGGCGGTGAGCTCCCGGCTGGGCGGCGCCCCGGTGCCGGTGCACGGCTACGTCCCGCACGCCGAGCCCGAGTTCCTCGCCAGCCGGCGGGCGATCCTCGCCGCCGCGCCGGAGATCACCGTGGTGGTCTGCACCCGGGAGCGGCCCGGCGCGCTGGCCCGCTGCCTGGACAGCCTGTTCGCCATGCAGTACCCGGTCTTCCGGATCCTGGTGGTGGACAACGCCCCGGTCACCGACGCCACCGCCGAGGTGGTGCGCGCGGCGGCCCGCCGGGGCCCGGTGGAGTACCTGCGCGAGCCGAAGGCCGGCCTGTCGTTCGCCCGCAACGCGGCGGTCGCCGCGACCCAGGGGCAGATCGTGGCCTGGATCGACGACGACGAGCGCGCCGACCCGTACTGGCTGGCCGAGGTGGCCCGGGCGCTGGCGATGTACCCGGAGGCCGACGTGGTCTCCGGCGTGATCGTCCCGGCCGAGCTGGAGACCAAGGCCCAGCTGTGGTTCGAGCAGTTCGGCGGGCACAGCAAGGGCCGCGGGTTCCGGCCGGACACGTTCGGCCCGCACACCGCGCACATCCAGAGCCCGCTCTACCCGCTGCCGCCGTTCGGCACCGGCGCGAACATGACGTTCCGCCCCGGCGTGATGGAGCGGATCGGCGGCTGGGACAACGCGCTCGGCGCCGGCACCCCGGCGATGGGCTCGGAGGACACGCTCGCCTTCACCCAGGTGCTGCTCACCGGCGGGACGATCGTGTACCAGCCGACCGCGGTGACCCACCACTACCACCGGGCCGACTTCGAGGGCCTGCACAAGCAGATGGTCGGGTACGGCACCGGGCTCACCGCCGCGTACACCAGCCTGCTGATGAACCAGCCGGGCCTGATCTTCAAGCTGATGGCGCTGGCGCCGACCGCGCTGCGCGATCTGACCGGTTCCGACAGCCTGCGGGTCTCCACACTTCAGGACGACTTTCCGCGCGAGCTTCTTTCGGCCAACCGGCGAGGGATGATTGCCGGGCCACGTGCGTACCTGCGGGGCCGCCGTGCCGCCCGGGCCAAGCTGCGGGGAACCGCTCGCTGATCTTGACGGCGTACCATGGGGCTTGCTCGCGACCCGCATCCGCGCAGGTGGCGGACATGTGAGCAAGCCCCGCTCATCGGGTGCGCCGCCCGCCGCCCGGCATCCTCGGTGAGGGAGGCGGGCGCCCGACGGTGGACGCCCTCGCCTCGTTGACCTTTCGACCGAAGAAGCTGTGGAGGCTGTTTCATGGGGGACCAGCCGACGTCCGACCGCAAACGGGCGCCGGAGGAAGCGACCGCGAAGGCCGCGGAGCCGCGACCCGACGAGACCGTCGTGCTCACCCGGATCCCACCGGACACGAGCGACGGGGCCGGCACGGCGCGTGACAAACCGCCCGCTTCGCCGGTCAAGGCCGCGGCCGCCGCGGCCAAGGCCACCGAACCTCCCCCACCGGCCAAGGCCGAACAGCCCGCCAAGCCCGAGCAGCCCGCCAAGGCCGAACAGCCCGCGAAGGCCGGGCCACCCGCCAGGCCCGCACCGGCCAGCGACGAGACCGTCGTCATCCGGCTCCCCGCGGAGACCGCGAAGCCGCCGGCGGAGACGCCGAAGAAGCCGGATCCTGACGACACCGTCATGATGAAGCTGCCGCCGGCGGAGAAGCCGGCGAAACCGGCCACGCCGGCGAAACCGGCCACGCCCGCGAAACCGGCCACCCCGGCGAAACCGGCCGCGGACGACACGATCGTGATCGGCAAGGTCGCCGGCGAAGCCAATCCGGCCGGCAAGCCCGCCCGCAAGAAGCCGGTCGGCGACGACACGGTGATCATCCGCCTGCCCGGCGCCAAGGACACCACGCGCAAGAAGCCGGTCGGCGACGACACGGTGATCATCCGGCTGCCGGGCACGAGCAAACCGAAACCCCCCTCGGGTACGCCGAACCGCAAGCGGCCGGGCACCGACGACACGGTCATCATCCGGCTGCCGCAGGCGCCGAAGAAGCCGAAGGCCGCCGGGCGGGCCACGGTCGACCGGCGTTCGGTCGGTGACGAGACCGTCGTCATCCGGGTGCCCAGCGCCCCGAAACCGGAGCCGAAACCGACCGGTCCCCTCGACCTGGGCTACGCCCCCTGGGTGCTCGCCCTCTCCAGCCTGGGCGTGGTGCTGGTCGCCCTGGCGTACGGCGGCGGCCGCCACGAGTCCTCCTGGGCGATGACCGCCTACTGGATCGGTCAGATCATCGTCTTCACCCCGGTGGTGTTCCGGCTGCTCAGCCGCCTAGCCGGGGTCGCCGAGTCGTTCCTGCTGGTGATGGGCCTGGCGGCCAACCAGTACATGCTCAAGTGGATGTACAGCCCGGACCAGTTCCGGTTCCCCGACGAGTTGCAGCACTGGATGGCCACCACGCTGATCACCGAGTCCGGTGATCTGTTCCGGCCCAACCAGGCGCTGCCTCCGGCCGTGCACTTCCCCGGCCTGGCCGAGATGGGCGCCGCGGTCTCCCAGCTCACCGGCCTGTCGGTGACCGCGGCCGGCACCATCGTGGCCGGCGTGGCCCACCTGATCTTCGTCGGCATCCTGTTCGCCGCCGTGCTGCGCGGCAGCAACTCCCCGGCGATGGCCGGCGTGGCCTGTGTGACCTACGCGACGGCCATGCACTACCTGTTCTTCAACTCGATGTTCCTGTACCAGACGGCCGCCCTGCCGTTCTTCATGCTGACCGTCTGGGCACACCGGCGCTGGCGCACCGGCGGCGGGCCGAAGTTCATCGGGATCGCCGTGGCCGGCATCGCGATGACCACGGTCAGCCACCACGTCACCGCGTTCGCGCTGGTCGCCACGCTGGGCCTGCTCGCGGTCACCGAGGTGCTGCTGGAGAAGCCGCGGCCCTGGGCCACGCTGACCCTGCCGGCGGTGGCGGCCGCCGTGGTCGCCGCCTGGATCGGGTTCGTGGCGCAGGACGTCATCGCCTATCTCGAGGCGCCGATCGACAGCCTGCGGGCCTCGCTGAACCAGATGTTCGGCGGTGGCGATCCGGGCGAGGCCACGGTCACCCCGCCGGTGCCGCTGGTGCAGCTCGCGGTGCAGGGCGCCGGCCTGCTCGGCCTGCTGATCCTCTTCCTCGCGGTGGCCCGGGACATGCTGCTGCGCAAGGACCGCGACGCCTGGCGGTGGGCCGCCCTGGTCGGTGGCGGGGTGTTCTTCGCCGGCAACGGTGCCCGGTTCCTCGGCTCCGGTGGCCCGGAGATCGCCGGCCGGCTCTCCACCTTCACCTACGTGCCGATGTCGATCATCGCGGCGATCGCGATCGTCTACGCCGTGCAGCTGATCCCGCCGAAGGACGAGAACGGCCGCCGCTGGCTCTCCGCCCCGCCGCCCGGCCTGTCGGTGACCACCGGCCGGCGGCTCGCCGGTCAGGTCTACCTCGGCACGGCGCTGATCACCGTGCTGATGATCGGGGCCCGGACCGGTGGCTGGCCGCCGGTCTCCGCCCTGCTGCCGGGGCCGTACCTGCCGGCCGCCTACGAGCGGTCGGTGGACGCCTTCGGGGTGGACGCGGCCCGCTGGCAGGCCGAGACGCTGCCGCACGGCACCCGGGTGGGCGGCGACATCACCGCGGTGGCGCTCTCCTCGACGTACGGGCGGATGGACCCGGTCCGCGAGGTCGGCGAGCTGTTCTACGCCGAGCGGTGGGGCGCCGAGCAGGACGACCGTGCCGCCGGGCTGGGCCTGGCGTACCTGGTCGTCGACGAGCGGCTCGGCGACGACCTGCCGCCGAACGACGCCTACTTCCAGAACGACCCGATGGCCGGGCGGCTCACCGAGCCGATCCCGGACGCCGAGCTGGCCAAGTTCGACAAGGTCGGCGGGATCTCCCGGCTCTACGACAACGGCCACGTCCGGATCTACCAGATCGGAGCCTCGTGAACACGGCCCGCGCCGGTGCCCTCGCCGGACTGACCGTCGCTTCCGGCGCCGCGGTGCTGGCCGGCCCGCTGGTGCTCTCCGTGCCCGGCGGTCTGCTGCTCGCCTTCGTGCTGCCCGGGTTCGCGCTGGCCGAGGCGATCTTCCGGCCCGGCCGCCGGGACGTCGGCGTGGTCGAGCGGATCATCCTGGTCCCGGCGCTGAGCCTGGCCGTGCTGGTGCTCGGCGGGCTCGGCCTGTGGGGCATCGGCGGCTCGCTCAACCAGGCGGGCTGGCTGTCGATCGCGGCCGCGGTCACCCTGATCGCCACCGGTGTCGCGGTGACCCGGGCCCGGATCGCGCCGGAGGCCGAGACCGCGGAACCGGCCACCACCCGGATCTCCACCGCGGCGGGCGTCACGCCGCAGGCCGGCAGCGGCCCGGCGTGGCTGCCGAGGATCTCCCGCCGCCGGCTGGTCCGTGACGTGCTGCCGCTGACCCTGGCGGTCGGTCTGCTCGCCGGGATCGGCTGGTGGTCGTTCGCCGACTCGCAGCGCACCTACGACACCACGGTCACCACCCTGTCGGCCGCCCCGCCCGGACCGGTCGACCCGGACGGCAACCGGTCGGTGCAGCTCACCGCCACCGGGCTGGCGGACACCGGCGGACCGTACCGGCTGGTGCTCAGCGACACCTCCGGCGACGAGCTCAGCGAGCACAGGCTCACCCCGGACACGGACGGCGACTGGAGCGGCCGGGTCAGTGTCCCGGGTGCCCAGCGCGTCACCGTCAACCTGTTCCGGGCGAGCGAGGACGCCGCGTTCCGTACCGTCATCATCGCGGCCGCGCAGTAGGCCGGCCGCCGCCGACGTTGCTTCCCCGGCCACCGCTGGTGGCCGGTTATCGATGACCGCCGACCGTTTCGGAGAATCTCGAATGGCCGACGCGCCACCCGCACCACCGTCCGACGACCGGCCTCGACGGGGGCGTGCCTGGCTGGCCGCGGCCGGAGCCGTGGTGCTCGCGGCCGGCGTGGCCGTCGCCACCCGTCTCGGCGGCGAGAACGAGA
>NZ_JBEZZB010000238.1:0-12005 GCF_040638955.1 Actinoplanes sp. NPDC024001 | reverse complement strand
CTGCCGGAGCAGCGGCCGCGGTGGTGGGCCAGCCGCCGGCCGGCTGCCCGGGGATGGGCGCGGTCGTCTGCCAGTCGGCGGGCGCGTTGGCCGGCCAGGCTTCCGGCCCGCTTTGCTGCCAGGGGTCGGCGGGCGCCCCGGATGAGGGCGCCGCCCCCGGCCAGGCGGCAGCGCCGGAGGTGGGCGCGGTGCCGGGCCACGCTGAGGTTGGCTGCCCGGAGGTGGGCGTGGTGCCAGGCCATGGCGAGCCCGGCTGCCCGGACGTGGGTGCGGTGCCAGGCCATGCCGAGGTCGGTTGCCCGGATGTGGGTGCGGCGCCGGGCCACGGCGAGCCCGGCTGACCCGATGTGGGTGCGGTGTCAGGCCACGGCGAACTCGGCTGGCTGGACGTGGGCCGGCTGGTTCCGCCTGAGGTGGCTGCGGTGTCGGGCCACGGCGAGGTGGGTTGGCTGGAGGTCGGTCGGCTGGTTCCGCCTGATGTGGCTGCGGTGTCGGGCCACGGCGAGGTGGGTTGGCTGGAGGTCGGCCGGCTGGTTCCGCCTGATGTGGCTGCGGTGTCGGGCCACGGCGAGGTCGGTTGGCCGGAGGTGGGTTGGCTGGCGCCGCCTGAGGTCGGGGCGGAACCGGGCCACGGTCCGGCCGGCTGGCCCGGTGCGGGCGGGGCATCGGGCCACGGCGCACTGGCCGACGGCGGGGGCGTGCCCTGCCAAGGGTCGGCCGGACTACCTGACGTGGGTGTGCTGCCCGGCCACGCGGCCGCTGCCGCGGCCGCGCCGGCGGCCACGCCGGGCCACGGTCCTGCCGTTTCATCCGTCGGCGGTGCGCTTTCCGGTCGCGGACCCGCCGGGCCCCCGGAGGTCGGCGCAGTCGTGGCCGGCCAGGGTTTGGCCGTGCCGCCGGGCATGCGCCCGGCAGATGGCCAGGCCGCATCCGGGCTGCCGGGCGCGGACGTGGCGGCGCCTTGCCCGGCAGCGGCTGGAGTCCCGGATACAGGCGCGTCGGCGCGCTGGCCGGTGGCCGCCGAGCTTCCGGTTGTGGGTGCGTCGGCGCGCTGGCCGATAGGCGCGGGACTGCCGGTTGTGGGCGCGGCGGGACCTTCTCCGGCCGGGATTCCCGAGGTAGCGGCGGCGGCCGGCCATGCTGTCGCCGGGCTGCCGGAAGTCGGCTGCGAAGCGCCGTGCTCGCCCGAAGCCGGTTTAATGGCCTGCTGCGCCCCGGCCGAATCGCCTGCCAACGGCGCTGCGCCCGCTGACGAGAGTCGTTCATGCGATCCGGTCTGTGCGCGTGAGGGCGAGGTGAGCCACGGGTTGCCGGGACGGGTACCGGCTCGGCCAGGACTCGAATCGCCGGAGACCACCGGCCCGACTGCCTCTTCCGGGGCCTCTCCGGGCCACAAGGTGCCCGCCCCTGCCGCACCACCGGCAACGGGTTCGTGCGGGGTGGGCATGGCGGCTCTGCCCTGCACCCGCTCCGGCCTGTTCGGCTTCGGCGGGGTGTCCTCCGACGCGGGTGTTTCCGGCTCGTCGACCGGGCGGATGCCGTTCGGTGACCCGGTTGCGTCAGCTTCGGACGTATCCGAGGATCCCGCTCCGTTGGACGCGAAGCCCGGCTTGTCGTGGGCTCGACCGACGGCTATCCCGCCGCCGCTCGTCGCGGCGGCGTCTTCCGTATCGGAACGCGGTGCTACTTCCTCACCGCTTCGTTCGCCGGTCGCATCCTTGGTCGTTGGGGCTGCCTGCGCTGCTACCTCGGCGTCGCGATGTGGGGCCGCTGCCTCCTCGCCGGCCGGGCCGTCGCCCGCCGGCTCACTCGGAGCAGCCGACTGCGAGGCGTCGTCGGTGCGGTGAGTCGAGGGTGCCTCATCGCTGCCCGGGTGGTCGGCGGCAAGCCCACCTGGTGCCTCGGCGTTGCCCGGGTGGTCGGCGGCAAGCCCACCCGGTGCCTCGTCGCTGCCCGAGTGGTCGGCTGCAAGCCCACCTGAAGTGGCCCGCTGCGTTGCGTCGTCGCCGGTCCGAGGCTGTTGGCCTGGTTCGCCGGACGAGTCGTCGGTCCCAGACCCGCCGGTAGCCGCTCGCTGCGTGTCTTCGCCGCTGGGCGGATTTTCGCTGGTCAGGCCACGTTCAGCGACAGTCGGCGCCGGGTCTTCGTTGCTGCTCAGGTTTCGCGGTGCCTCAGCGTCGTCCTGACCGGCCCTGGTGCTCTCACTGGCTTCGTCAGCTCGCGGCGGTCTCGAGTCGTCCAGCGGTGGGGTGGCGGGTTCGGTCTTGTCCGTTGCTGCGGGTTGCTGAGCGTCCTCCGCGGGGCGCGCTTCTTCCGCCGTCACGGGGGTCGCGACTGCCTCGTCACCCGGTCGCTCGGGCGGGGATTCGGCGGGTGCCGTGGTGGTTGATGACGGCTCGGGCGCTTCCGGCGTACCGGATGGGCTGCCGGACCCGGCAGCCGCCGGCGGCGAAGTGGGGGTGGTGGGGCTCGACCAGCCAAAACCTCCCGGCGTCGAGCTGGGCCAGCCACCGCTGGCAGACCAGGTCTGCGCCGCCCCCGGCGCAGCGGGAGAAATCGGGTGCCGCGAGGCGTCACGCTGCGCGGGCACGACAGGCGTGGGAGCCGGCCCACTCGATGCGGTCTTCTCCGAACCAGAGGAGCCGGCAGACGTCTCCGCGCTCGCCGCCGCTGAACCGCTTTCCTGTGCTGTTCCCACGGCGGACCCAGCGGCCGCACCGTCCTCCTGCCGCAAACCCGCCGGCACAGCCGCAACCGACGCACGCCCGACAACACCGGCGGTTCCCTGCGATGGTGCTCCGCCCTCTGACGGCACGCCCTGCGAGGCGCCGCCGGCGTTCCCGAGCGCCGGGCTCGCGCCGGTAGGCGATCCTGACCCAGGGGGTGCGCCGGGCGGGAATGGTCCAGGTCGGGCTGATGCCGGGCTTGCGCTGGTGGGCGATCCGAGCCCGGCTGTCGCGCTGGGCGGAAATGCTGCGGGCCGGTCCTGTGCGGGGCCGCCGCTGGTGGGCGATCCGGGCCCGGCGGGTGCGCCGGGCGGGAACGGTCCAGGCCGGTCTTGTGCAGGACCGCCGCTGGTGGACGATCCCGGAGCCGCAGGCGCACCAGGCGGGAACGGCCCAGGTCTGTTCACCGGCGGGCTGGACTCTGCCGCACCTGACGCGGCTCCAGGCGGTGTTCCGGCCGCTGCTCGAGGCTGCCCTTGCCCGGCAACTGGCGGGAAGGCCGACGCGGCACCGGTCGCGGTTCCGGCCGGCATTTGCCCGCCGCCCGAGGCGGCGGGCCTGGGCAGTGCCTGCGCTGCTTCGGGCGAGGTGATGCCAGGCGTTGATTGTGCAGCGCTCGGCGAGGACCTGTCAGTCGGCATTTGCGCTGCGTGTGGCGGGACGGCCGAAGGCACCGGCCCGGCCTGCGGCGGGACAGCTCCGGGCGGCACCGACCCGGCCTGCGGCGGGACAGCTCCGGGTGGCACCTGCGCCGCGTGCGGCGGGACAGCTCCGGGTGGCACCTGCGCCGCGCCTCGCGGCGGCGCACCGTGCGGCATGTGCCCGGCAGGCGGATAAGGCCCCGGCCCGTCCGCACCCGCCCCGGCCGGAACCGGCGCGGCGCCAGGCGGAACAGCGCCCGCGCCGGGCGAGCCATAAACCCCAGCCGCGGGAACCGGACCCGGCTGGCGCGGCACCGCGTTGAAGTCGGCGGTCGGATCGGGCATGACCCCGTTCGGCCCGGCCGCAGGCACCCATCCACCGGTCGCCACGTCGAAGTCTTCGGCGACCTCGCCGGTCACGACCAGGTGCGCCGTGCCCGCCGGGCCGTCCAGGGTGATCGAGCCGTCGAGGCGGCCCACCGTCGGGAACCACGAGATCCGCAGCAACCCGCCCTCAAGCCGGGCGTGCAATCCCTCCGTGCTGCTGCTCACCGCCGACGCCGCGGCCAGCGGCGGGCCCTGCACGGGCACGGCCGCAGCCAGCTGCCGGGTGCCGGGCGCGACCCGGCCGAAGTCCAGGGCCGGTTCGGCGATCCGCACGGAGGTTCGGCGCAGCGCGGCCGCGGCCGCCGCGGCCACGCGGCCTTCGCCGTTGGCCATGCGGCGCAGCGTCTCGCGCGCCTCGACGGCCCGGGAAAGATCTTCACCGGCCGCTGCGAGCGCAAGCTGGGCGATCAGCGCCATCTGGTCACTTCCCTGGCGTCGCACCCGAGACAGGTACGGCTGCCGCCCCGACCCGAACACCCACTGCCGAACGCTCGGATCGCGTTCACGCAGATGGTCGTGGAGTTCGCCGATGCCGATGAACCCGTCGCGGTCCCGGTCGGCGGCGCCGCTGCGGACCCCGTCGGCGATCAGGCCGGCGAAGGTCGGCGGCTCGGGTCGTGCGGTCGCGGCGATGACGACCCGGCTCTGCCATTCCGCGGACCGGGCCGCCCGGAAGTGGTGTCCGGCGTCCACCGGCCCGCCGGTCCGCCCGTCGAGCAGCACCACGGCCTGCCCGGCCCGGCAGCGCTGCAGCAGCACGGCGAGCTGCGAGACGTCGAGTGCGGTGTCCGCCGGGCGGCCCATCACGGTGTCCGACCCGGCGAGGAAAAGACCACCGCCGGGCCCGGTGAGCATGACGCCGCGGAAGTAGAAGAGGACGCTGTCGTCCTGGTCACGGCCCTCGAAGAGACTCTGCACCTGGCCGAACGCCTCCGGCACGCCGGGATCGTGCAGCAGGGCCACGTCGTATCCGCCGAGCCCCGGATCACCGAGCACCTCGGCGAACACGGGCACGTCCGCGGACGGCACCGCGAACCTGCTCAGCACAGGATCATCGTGGTGCTCGACCGTCACCACCACTGCCAACCGTCGCCCGCTCATCGCATCACCCTTTGTCCATGGTGCGATGTCGGAGGCCGCCACGAAACCCCTCGATGATTACGAACCGCCACGCATCCACGACGCAGCGTTGTTGATCTCGGGGTGGCCGGTTGTTCCCACGGTGTCCTCTTCGCCCCGCGAACGGCGATCTACCAGGGATGATGTTGCAAGCGCCGGCGCGCTTGCCGCGCTTTGATCAACTTCGATGTACGGATGATGCCAACATCGCGATTTCACTGGATTCAGTGGTGGTGAACGTTCGGGTCCGCCCAGTTCAGCGATCCTCGGCCGGGGCGCCGTGGCGCGAACTGACAGATAGCCGTCACGGCGACCTCTTGACCCGGGGGTCGGGTCGGTTGCCACTCGGTTGACCGAACGGATGGTCGACGGCTGCCGCTCAGGTGCCACATCGACCTGCCGAAAGTGTGAGCAGCGGCCGGCACGGCTCGCTTCCGGGGCGGTCTCGCCGGATCCCGGCCCGAGCGGAACCACGTTGTTCCGGAGCGGGACCGCGGGATGCCGTGCGCAGTTCAGACCATGAGGTCGAACGTCTGGCCGGTGCGCCGCAGGTGGGCCAGGTCCGCGGCGCGGGTGGCTTCGACCCGGGCGACCTCGTGCTCGGCGCTCACGATGGCGGCGCGGTCGGCGGTCAGGACGGCAGCGGTGGCGGTTCGCGGGCTGGTGTCCGCGGTGAGCTTCATGCGCGCGCTCTGCAGACGGCTCCAGGCGGCGTAGCTGTTCCAGGTCGAGGCGGTCGCGGCGCTGACGGACATCGACATCGGGGGGCTCCTCGTGGTGTTGCCGGTGGGGGACGGCCGCAACCATCGTCTGGCCCGCTCCCGGTATGCAACTTTTCGAAGTGGCCTGGGTCACACTTCGTTCGAGGGTCCTTGAATGGCGATCCGGCGCCCTTTCACCGAGCGCCGGATCGCCGTGCGGGGGATGGTCAGCTCTTGACGCCGACCAGCTCGCGAGCGCGCTCCGGCCAGGTCGCGAGGCTCGCCGAGCCGCGCATGCCGGCGGCGGTGACGGCCTGCTTCAGGCTGATGACGTCGGCGTCGGCCAGCTTCGCGTAGGTGGTGATCCCGGCGGCGGCCAGCGCCATCGCCATCTTCGGGCCGATGCCGGCGATCTTCGTGAGGTCGTCCGGCTCCTCGATCCCGGCCGGCGGTTCGAAAATGACGGGCTCGGCAGCGGCGGCCTCGACGGCGGCGACGGGCGCGGAGACCGGCTCCACGTCGGCCGGCTCGGTCACGGCGACCGGCGCGACGGCGACCGGCGCGGCAACCGGCTCGACGACCGGCTCGATCAGCGGCTCGGTCGCTGCGGCCGGCGCCTCCACCGGCTCGATGACGGCGGTCTTGGCCTCGACCAGCTCAGGCGTGCTCTCGACAACCGGCTCCGGCTCGGGCAGGTCGACAGTCGGCTCCGGCGAAGCGGCGGCGGGAGCAGCGACCACCGGCTCCGGCGAAGCGGTGGAAGCGGGAGCAACGGCCACCGGCTCCGGCGAAGCGGTGGAAGCGGGAGCAGCGACCACCGGCTCCGGCGAAGCGGTGGAAGCGGGAGCAGCGGCAACCGGCTCGGGCGAAGCGGCGGGAGCGGCAGCGGCGGCGACCTCTTCGGACGTCGCCGCCGTGTCGACCGTGGACTCAGCGGCCGGCTCGTCCATCAGCGTCGGCTTGCTCTCCGCGGCGGGAACCTCCACGGTCGGCTCAGCGTCGACCGCGACGTCGTCGGCCGAAGTCGTCACCCCGGCGGCCGGCGACACTGCCGGTGCCGGCGAGCCCGCATCGGCCGCGGCCGGGGAAGCATCGTCCGTGGACGGGGAAGCATCGGCCGTGGCCGGTGACGCGACGGCCGAGGAGGAAGACGCATCGGCCGAGGAGGAAGACGCATCGGCCGAGGAGGGGGACTCGTCCGACGCGACGGCGACGGAAGTAGCGGCAGCCGCGGGAGCTGCGGCCGGCGCGGTCACGGCCGGCTCGGCGGCGACCGGTGAGGTGACGACCGCCGGCGCGGCTTCGGCCGCCGGGTTCGTCTCGGCGGCGCGCTGGGGCCGCGGGGAGACGAGACGCCAGCCCCAGAGCAGCCAACCGACTATCACGCCGATCACGAGCCCGGCAGCAAAGTAGAGGAATGATGCCATATCGGGCCTCCGGTCAGGAGATGAGGGTGCATGTGGTAGCGGGCAGCTTCGCACATCCCTCGAAGCCGCCATTACCAGGGTGGCGATGTGCCACCATGCGATCCGACCTCGGCCGACGTGGATTTCCGGAGGGTCACCAACCCATGATCAATGTGCGATCGTCACTCGTTCAGGGGCGGGAAATCGCGCCCGGCACATACCGGTTCGTCGCATAAGTGATCGCCCACAGCACCACACCCACCAGAAGCAGCACTCCGGCGATCCGATAGTCGGCCGTGGCCCGCCCGGAGAGCGGGCTCGCCAGGAAGGCACAGGCGAGCGCGCCGAGGACCGGGATCACCGTGGGCGCCTTGAAGTGGTCGTGCTCCACCGGGTCGCGGCGCAGCACCAGCACCGCCACGTTCACCACGGTGAAGACGCAGAGCAGCAGCAGCGCGGTGGTGCCGCCGAGCGCGGCCAGGTCGGCGAACCAGATCAGTCCGAAGGCGACCGCGGTGGTGAAGATGATGCCCACCCACGGCGTACGCCGGGTCCGGTGCACCCGTCCGAGCACACTCGGCAGCACCCGCTCGTTGGCCATGCCATAGAGCAGCCGGCTCGCCATCATCATGTTGATCAGCGCCGAGTTGGCCACCGCGAACATCGTGATGAACGCGAAGACGGTGAGCGGGAACGCCGGCGCCCCGGCCTCGACCACCTTGAGCAGCGGGGTGCTGCCCTCGGCGAGGTCCTCCGGGCTGACCAGGGCAACCGCGGAGATGGCCACCAGCACGTAGATCACGCCGGTGATGCAGAGGCCGGTGAGCATCACTTTCGGGAAGGTGCGGACCGGGTCGCGGGTCTCCTCGGCCATGTTCACCGAGTCCTCGAAGCCGACCATCGCGAAGAAGGCCAGCGCGGTGCCGGCCGTGACCGACAGCGCGACAGCGTCGCCGGGCGGGGTGTTGAACTCGGTGAGCCGCGACAGGTCGCCGTTGCCGCCGCCGAGCGCCCACGCGCCGATGCAGATGACGATCAGCAGACCGGTCAGCTCGACGCAGGTCAGCACCACGTTGGCCTTGACGCTCTCGCCGACGCCGCGGAAGTTGATCAGCGCCACCAGCGTGATGAACCCGAGCGCCACGGCGGTCAGTGCGAACCCGTCGCCGATGGAGAGGTCGAACGCCTCGCCGAAGTTCCCCGCGAAGGCCTTGGAGGCACTGGACGCCGAGGTGAGACCGGAGCACATCACCGCGAAGGTCACCATGAACGTCAGGAAGTGGATCCCGAACGCCTTGTGCGTGTAGAGCGCCGCACCGGCCGCCCGCGGGTACTTGGTGACCAGCTCCAGATAGCTGAACGCGGTCAGCAGCGCCACCAGGAAGGCCAGCAGGAACGGCAGCCACACCGCGCCGCCGACCTCGGCGGCGACCTTGCCGGTCAGCGCGTAGACGCCGGTGCCGAGGATGTCGCCGACCACGAAGAGCAGCAGTAGCCAGGGCCCGATGACCCGTTTCAGTGTGGGCTGTTCCGATTCGGTCCTGATCGCATCAGCCATAGCTCGCCCCTCGTTCCGAAGCCACGGAAACACGGACCCTGCGGAACAGTGACGTTACCCGTACCTTGAGTGTCGGGAAACCTGGGAACTACTGGGAGGCCACCATGCGTATCGTGCTCGCCGCCAATCCCGAGGCCGATCAGCCGTGGGTCACCGACGCCGCCGCCGATCTGGTGCGGCAGACCGGGGCGTCGGTGGCGGTGGTCGCGGTCGACGAGCTGGAGACCGAGCATCTGGCGCCGATGCCGCGCAGCGTCTACACCGAGCGCGCCGAGCGCGCCGCGCAGGCCGCGACCCGCCGGCTGGCGGACGCGGGCATCGAGGCGACGCAGACGGTGGTGCTGCCGGGCCGGCCGGTGGATCAGATCATTCGGTACGCGGAGGAGCAGTCCGCCGACCTGATCGTGGTGGGGTCGAGTGCTCGCCCGCTGGTGGCGCAGCGTCTGCTGGGCAGTGTGCCGCTGAGCCTGATCGAGAAGGCGGGACGTCCGGTGCTGGTGGTCACCCACCCGGCGACGGGCGGGTGACCACCAGGTTCCACTAGGGCGCCGGGTACTCGGTGATGAAGACCGGCTGGCCGACCTTCGTCATGTCCGCGGCTTCGCCGACCCCGTTGACGACGTGGTTGATCACGCCGGCGCTGAGGTTGACGGTCATGATGTGGTGCAGTTTGACGCCCGGCGTCTTCGGCACCTCGAACCCGTTCTCGGTCTCGATCGACGGGTTGTTCTGGTTGAAGACGTAGACGCCACCACCGTGCAGGGTGTGCTTCCGAACCCGGTCGCCGACCTTGTAACCGGCGTAACCCTTGACGTTCCCGTTCATCCAGTCAGCCTGGGTGGGCGGGTCGTACGGCAGCTCGTTCTGGTAGAGCACGGTGGTGCCGCGCTCGCCGTTCCACACGGTGTTGTACTTCTGGAAGTGCTCGACGAACAGGCCGGTCGCGGTGACGTCGTCACCGTTGATGACCGCGCCGTACCGGCCGGTGTTGGTGCGCCACCGGTCGGTGTCCCCGTTGACGCCCTCGGTGAAGCCCTCGACGCCGTGGTCACCGCGCCACACCCAGGTGTGGTCGATCAGCACGTCGTCGCTGTTCACCTCGAGCGCGATGTTCGTCTTGCCGATGTGCGGGCCGCCGACGCGGAAGTACACGTCGTTCAGCGTCGTCGGGTTCGACGGGGAGCTGATGCCGAGGCCCTTCTTCTTGCCGACGCGCAGCAGGACCGGCGACTCCTTGAGCCCGGCGTCGATGGTCACGCCGGCCACGATCACGCCGGGCACACCCGCGACGTCCAGCGGGATGGAGCCGTTGACCGCGGTCAGCGTGGCGTGACCGAGGCCGAGGACGACGGTGTTCGGGCGCCACACCTCGATGCTGCGGGCGATGTCGTACACGCCCGGGGTCAGCAGCAGGTGCTTGCCGAGCGCCAGCGCCAGGTTGATCTTCGTGACCGAGTCGCCGGGCTTCGCGATGTAGAAGTCCGACAGCGGGATGGTCCGCCCCGGGCCGCTCCAGTTGGTGCCACTGGTGTTGCGCTGTGCGGAGGGCACGCGCACCTGGTAACGCCCGGAACCGTCGACGAAGAGGTACGGCTTCTCCCGGCTGACCGGCGTGGTCTCCAGCGTGGTGTACGGCGGGTTCGGGAACGCCGAGTCGTCCGGTGCGCCCTCGACGCCCGCGAAGACCTGGTTCCAGACCGCGTTGGACCAGCTCTCGACCTCGCTGTTGCGGGTCAGCCACTGCTGCTGCGAGCCGTTGGTGGTGGCCGGCAGCTTGGAGTTGGCGATGAAGCCGCCGCTGGCGTACTGCGGGCCGGCGGTGCAGTAGTCCATCAGCGACAGGGTGCCGCCGGTGAAGTTGACCCGCCGCAGCGAGACGGCCTGGGACACGGCCCAGAAGTTCGCCGTCTGCCGGCAGCCGTCCTGGCCCGCACCGTTGATGTTGACGGTGAGGTTGGACAGCGTGCGCCAGAAGTTGACCAGCGCGATGCAGTTCGGGTTGGCCGGGTCCGAGCTCAGGCAGCGGTTGTACGCCTCAACCTTGCCGTTGATCACGACGTCGCCCGGGTTGGCGCCGAGACCGGTGATCTCGGTGTAGTAGCCGACCTTGATCTGCAGCGGCTGTTCCGCGGTGCCGTAGGTGCCCGGCTTGAACAGGTACGCGTACCGCGCCGTACCCATCTCGTTGTTGACCTGCGCGGCGTGCGTGGCGTCCAGTTTCGCCTGGATCTCGCTCACCGGCATGCTGGGGTCGAAGACGGTCACGTTCGCGCCGAGGTTCGGCGTGCCGGCGGTCGCCGGTGCGGCGGCGGCCGGGCCGGCCGTGGCGCCCGCGGCGGCGACGGCCAGGCCGAGAGCGAGCGCTCCGGCAGTCGTGCGGCGCAGTGGGGTACGCCCCATGCGCTCGCGGATTCGGGTCATGCGGAGGTGTCCCTTCAGTAACAAGATCGCAATGATCCTGGTCACAGAAGCAATCGCCGAACCTCCATGTCAAGGGCTCGGATCCGGCATCCCGGGCAGACTCGGGCAAGGCGGTCGAGTTCCGGAACCGCCCTGTCCGATAAGTCCACTGGAACCGGTCCCGGAATCGCTTACGGGGCTCTTCGGGCGAACACCACGACGTTGCTCCGATAGCTTCCGCGGGACCGGTCGAAGACCCCGCCGCAGGTGATCAGCCGAAGCTCGGGACCGTCCACCGGTCCGTAGACGTCGGCACTCGGGAAGTCGTCCTTCGGGTGCGTGGTCACTTTCGTCACCACGAAATCGGCCACGGTGCCGTCGGCTCGGCGTACCGAAATGGGATTGCCGCGGCGCAGCTCGCGCAGGCGGTAGAAGACCGCCGGGCCGTCACGCGCCGTGTCCACATGGCCCACCAGCACCGCCGCGCCGGTCTCGCCCGGTGAGGGCGCGTTCTTGTACCACCCGGCGGGGGCGTCCGAGCGCAGCGGCGGCACGTCGATGGTGCCGTCGCGGCGCAGGCCGATCGGGGTGACCGGGGCGCGCAGCTTGATCGCCGGGATCTCCAGGCGCACCGGCTCGGAGCGGCGCATCCCACGGGCCGGCTCGGAGCGGCGCGTCCCGCCGGCCGGCGAGGGCGGAGCGCTGCGGGTGGGTGGCGGCGCCGGCGGTGCCTCGGTGCCCTCCACGGCGACCGGCGACGCGGCCGGGGCCGCCGCCTCCGGGGGCGGCAGGCCGTCCTCGATGCGGAAACCCATCGCGGTGATCACCGTGCCGAGCACAGCGAGAATCAGGGCAAAAGCCGCCGCCCGCCGGTCGCGGATCCAGCCGTGCCCGTAGTCGTCCGGCGCCCGCACTGCCTCAGCCGCGGGCCGGGCGGCGAATCGCATACGCCGCGGTGCCGGCCGCCGCGAGCAGCAGGAAGATGCCGGTGACCTGGAGCGCGAGGGGCCGGCCGGTGAGGCCGCTGCCGCCGCCCGCGTCCACGCCGCCGGCCGGGGTGCGGGTCG
>NZ_JBEZZB010000237.1:0-12030 GCF_040638955.1 Actinoplanes sp. NPDC024001 | reverse complement strand
CGAATCGGGCCACCGCGATCACGCAGATCCCGGTGGTGCCGCCGCCCCGCCCGGCGGCGCCGCTGCCGCCGACCCCGACCAAGCGGGCCGCGGTGCTGCCCGCCGGGCCGACCGTGGCGAACCGGCCGCTGATGGCGGTCGTCGACACCCTGCAGGCGGTGCTGAGCATGCCCGCCACGGTTCTCGACCTGATCAGCACCGGTGACGAGTCGGCCGGCGTGAGGTCGGCGCTGTCCCGGGTCGCACGCGCGGCGGCCACCGGCACACCGGTGCCCGACCAGTGGCTGGCCAGCGTGGAGTCCGCCCTGGCGACCGCGGAGGAGATCCTGCGCCGGGACGCCCCGATCGACCCGGCACGGGACCTGGACCGGGGACAGCCGCCGGACCCGGGCCTGGCCGCCGGCGTCGCCGCCTTCCTGCAGGGCACCCGGCCGCTGTTCCAGGACGACGCGGCCATCCAGTCCAGCCTGGATCTGGCCGAACGGCTGCTCGCCCAGGGACGGCCCCGGACCGCCGACTTCGTGGTCATGGCGGCCCGGGAGGTCGCCATGGCGGCCCGGGTCCGGGCCCGGCGGGACGAGGCAGCGGCCGAAGCCGCCCGCGCCACCACGCCGACCGTCTCCGGTCAGCCCCTGCCCGCCGCGCTGGCCACCCTGCGGTCGGTGCTGAGCCTGCCCCCGCCGGTGGCCGACCTGATCGCCACCGAGGAGGAACGGGCCCGGGTGGCGGACGCTCAGTCACACCTGGCCCGCGCGGTGGCCGCCAACACCCCGGTGCCCGCGGAGGCGGTTCCAAGCGTGGAGTCCGGCCTGGCCACGGCGGAGACCGTGCTGCGGCGCGACACCCCGATCGGCCCCGCCGGCGACCTGGACCGGGGGCAGCGGGCCGACGCCGAACTGGCCGCGGCCGTCGAGGCTTTCCTGCGCACCACCCGGGCGGTGCTGCGCGACGACGAGTCCGCCCAGGCCGCGCTGGACGTCGCCGAACGCCTGATGTCGCAGCACCGCTACCGCACCGCCGACTTCGTGATCATGCAGACCCGGCTGGCGGCGGCCGGACCCGGCGGGACGTGACGGTCAGCCGTCGGCGCGGCCCGGCGTCCAGCCGGAGACGTCACGCAGGCGGCCGCGCCACAGCCGGCCCGGGCCGGCTGTGGCCTGGCCGGGCCGGGAGATGCGGGCGTTGCGCAGGTGGATGTACTTGGTCGGGGCGGAGAGCGCCTGGTACTGCCGGAAGGTGATCTCCTCGCCGATGTCGCGGCTCTTGACCGCGGCGTGGGCGAGGTCGGACTGCTCCTTCACGTACTCGGCCATGCCGACGTAGTAGGCGTCCTCGTGGTCGTTGAGCTCGCTGAGCTCGGCGAACCACTGCCACTGCGGGATCAGTTCCCCGTCGACGACCAGCCCGCCCACGGTCAGGGTGAACGGGGTGCCGGGATCGACGTGCTCGACCAGCTGATCCGTGAGGGAGACGTAGTTCGCGAGCACGCCGTCCGGCTCGGACCAGTCGGAGCGGAGGGCGCGCGCGTCGAGCATCGGATCAGACATTCTCCCAATCTAGGACAGCGATGGCCGGTCTGATCCGGGTTCGCGGAGGTCGCCGCCGGATCGCGGTAAGGTTCGGATATGCGGCCTTCGCGGCTTTCGTCGATGCGCCGGCCAGGGCAGCGGTTCATCGTGCTGCCGCTGGTGATCTGGCTGGCGCTGTCCGCCGCGGGAGTGGCGGGCATGGTCGCCATGGAACACGCCAACCACCACGGGCTCGCCGTCCGGTTCGGGCAGCGCATCGGGTTGGTGGCGAACTTCGTCGCCAGCTACGTCCACGACCGCGTGCAGCGGCAGCGCGAGCAGGCGGTGGCCTTCCTGAGCGGGCCGGAGGTCCCCGAGCAGGACTTCGCCCGGCTGATCGCCGGCCTGGGCTTTCCCGCCGCGGTCCTGCTCGACAGCGAGGGCCGCGCCCTGCGAGCCGTTCCGGCCGGGGCGTTCCCCAGCGGCAGCGACCTGACCCGCCAGTACCCGCACCTGGCCGACGCGGTACGGCAGGGCGTGCCCGCGGTCTCCACGGTGATCGAGTCGGTCGCGGACCGGCTTCCGGTGGTGAACTTCGCGGTCCCGTTCGACACCGCGGCCGGCCGGCGCGTGCTCGCCGGCTCGGTGGAGATCGCCAACAGCCCGCTGACGGCGTACCTGTCCGCGCTGCCGCTGACCGAGGTCACCCTGCACATGGTCGACACGGCCGGCCGGATGGTCGCCGCCAACCGGGCGGTCAACGGCGTCCCGGTGGCGATCGACGACAGCGAGACAGCGGCCGGCGACCCGCAGGGCCGGTTCCGGTCGGACAACCGGTGGTGGCGGCAGGTCACCCACCACGTGCCGCGGACACCGTGGCTGCTGACCGGCGCGATCACCGAGGACCTGCTGTTCGGGCCGGTGGCCGTGGCCGAGACCGGCGCGGAGGTCGCGGTCGTCACCGCCGCCGGGGTCGGTCTGCTGGTGGTGGTCGCGGTGGCCCGCACCCGGCGCAGCCGCCGGGACCTGCAGCGCGCGAACACCCAGATGACCGACTTCATCACGATGCTCAGCCATGACGTACGCCAGCCGCTCAGCTCGATCGTGACCTACGGTCACGCGCTGCTCGACGAGTGGTCGGAGCTGGACGAGGACCTCAAGCACCGCTACGTCGAGCGGATCACGGCGGGCGGGCACCGGGCCGACGGCATCGTCGAGGAGATCCTGACCCTCGCCCAGCTCGACTCGGGCCTGCTCACCGCCCGGCCGGTGCCGGTCGACGTGCACCATGCCGTCCGCGAGGCGATCGCCGACCTCGGCGCCGACCCGGACCTGCGGATCGCCGTCACCGCCCCCGACATGGTCACCGCGTACGCCGACCCGACCTGCCTCAAGCTGATCCTCGGCAACCTCGTCGGCAACGCCGCGAAGTACGGCGAACCGCCGATCGAGATCACCGTGATCCGCGAGCCGCAGCGGGTGCGCATCCACGTCAGCGATCACGGGGAGGGTGTGCCGCCGGAGTTCGTCGCCGACCTGTTCGACCGGTTCACCCGGGCCGGCACCGGCGTGGCCACCAAGAAGACCGGCACCGGACTCGGCCTCTACCTGGTCCACCAGCTGGCCACCGCCAGTGACCTGCACATCGGCTATCAGCCGCACGAGCCGCGCGGCGCCACCTTCGTGCTGACGCTGCCGGCCGAGCAGCCCGGCACCCGCCGGCCGGGCGAGCCGGCCGGCGCGCGGCTCACGTCGCTGTCCCCTCCTCCGAACTGACCAGCTCGGCGATCGCGGCTCACGTCGCTGTCCCCTCCTCCGAGCTGACCAGCTCGGCGATCGCGGCGAAGAACGCGGCGATGCCGGGCCGGTTGGCGCCCTTGGCCCGGGAGGCGGCGAAGTCCTCCGGCCGCTCCCAGTAGACGATGTCGAGCCACTCGTCGCCGGGCAGCCGGACCAGGCGGGCGTCGAGGAAGCCGGCGCGGTCGGCGCGGAAGTCGGCGAGCATGGCGGGCCGGGCGGCCAGCAGGTCGGCGGTGCGGTCAGGGGTCACCCGGAAGCGGGTCAGTTCCACCGTGGTCATGCCCGAACGATATAGTCCAACTATTGGACTGTCCAAGAGTTGGACTGATCACAGGGAGGCGCCGATGGCCCGCGCCGCACGCAAGACCGAGTCCCCGGACCTCGGCATCCTGGCGGTCCGGCTGCTGTTCGGCCTGCAGGCCGACCTCTTCCGGCGCGGCGCCGAGCAGGGCTTCGGCGACCTGCGCCCGAAGCACGGGGCGGTGCTCGCCCACCTCGACGAGGACGGCCTGCGACAGGCCGAGCTGACCCGCCTCGCGGGCCGCAACAAACAGACGATCGGCGCGATCCTCGACGAGCTGGAGAAGCTGGGGTACGTCCGGCGCGCCCCCGACCCGGCCGACCGGCGGGCCCGCCTGATCGTCCCGACCGAGCGGGGCCGGCAGTGGATGGAGCTGTCCGACGGCATCGTCGCCGACATCGAGAAACGGCATGCGGAGCAGGTCGGCGCCGAGGCCTACGCCGCCTTCCTCCGCACGCTGCGAGCCATCACCGGTGCCTGACGTCCGAGCGGTGGCCGCCGCCCGGCAGCCACCGCTCGAAGCCGGCGGACATCGTCGTCACCGGGGCGCGAGACGCACCCGGCGCAGCAGCTGGGCGTTGAGGCGCTCATCAGCACCGCCCCGATCGCCGGGCTCAGCGTCAGCCCCGCCCCCGGCCAGCACGCCCGCGGCCAGCGGGATCGCCACGATGGTGTAGCCCGCCGCCCACGCCAGGTTCTGCGTCATCTTGCGACAGGACGCCCCGGGACAGCCGGATCACCCCGGTCACACCGCGCGGATCGGAGGAGGCGAGCACCACGCCGGCGGACTCGATCGCCACATCGGTGCCGGGCGTCGATCGCCAGGCCCACGTCGGCGCGGGCCAGCGCGGGCGCGTCGTTGACGCCGTCGCCGACCATCGCCACGGCCAGGCCTGCGCCCGGCCACCGGCGGCCTGCGCGACGAGCCGGCCAATCCCCGGCGAGGGCGGTGTCCTCCCCCACCGCGTCGACGCGGACCCGCAGCGCCGAGTCGGTCGCCACCGTCCCGGCCACGACCCGGTCGCCCGTTCCCCGGGGCACCGGGCGGGACTCCCCGGTGATCATCGATTCGTCCAGCTCCGCCGTACCCTCGGTGATCCAGCCATCGGCCGGGACCCGGCCGCCGGAGCGCACCAGCACGGTGCTTGCGCCGGAACACCTCGGGGGCGTGACCGGCGTGCTTGTCGTGTCCGTGGTGCCCGCCGTGTGATCCATCCATGTAAGGCTGTACCCCCGGGGGTATGCGACAAGCGATGCCCGTCACATCAGTCAGTTGTGGTGGCGATGTCCGGCCAGGGTGCGCGGCACGCGTGACTCGGTGCCCGGCTCGACGATCACGAACTGGCCCATCATGCCCTTGTCCTCGTGCCGCAGCAGGTGGCAGTGGTACATGTACGGCGTCAGCGGATCGGTGTGCCGGCCGAACCGCACGGCCAGGCGTACCTTCGCCAGCTTCGGCACGAACACGGTGTCCTTCGGCCCGGCCTGGTAGGCCGGCGGCGGCTGCCCGTTGACCTCGAGAACCCGGAACGCCACCTCGTGGATGTGGAAGTTGTGCGCGTACGTGGTGTTGTCCAGCTCCCAGATCTCCAGCGCGCCGGCCGGCACCACCTCGTCGATCCGGCTCATGTCCATGTCCCGGTCGTTGATCTCCGAGCCGGAGAGCACGAACCGGCGTACCCGGGCACCGGCCGGCGGCGGCTCGGGCGCCGTGCCGCCGAGCGCGGCCGGCACCTCCGGCGACGGTTTCAGCGCCGCCCCGGCCACGATCTTCAGCAGGACGAAGTCGCCCTCCTCGATGTCGTTGGCCTGCTCGGCCGGCTCGCCGCGGCTGTCCAGCACGGCGGTCTCACCGGCGGCGAACCGCACCACGATCTCGGCCCGCTCCCCCGGGCTGATCTTCACCCGGTCCACCGTGACCGGCCGCTCCAGCAGGCCCGCGTCGCTACCGACCACCTGGAAAGAGCGCCGGTCGGCGAAGCCCACCCGGTAGACGCGGGCGTTGGAGGCGTTGAGCAGCCGGAACCGGACCGACTCGGTCTGCGCCTGGAAGGCCGGCAGATAGGTGCCGTTGACCAGGATGGTGTCGCCGAGCAGCCCGAACGTGCCCCCGTCGACGTTGCCGGAGAACTGGCCGTCCCCGTCGAACTGCTTGTCCTGGATGATCAGCGGCACGTCGTCCACCCCGTAGTCGCCGGGCAGCCGCGGCCCGTCCGGATCGTCGATCAGGAACAGTCCGGCCAGGCCGCGGTAGACGTGCCGGGCGGTGCGCTCGTGCGGGTGCGGGTGAAACCACGAGGTGGCGGCCGGCTGCTCGATGGTCCACTCCGGCGCCCAGGTGGCGCCCGGTTCGATCATCTGGTGCGGCCCGCCGTCCATCCGCGCCGGCAGGCGCATCCCGTGCCAGTGCAGCGTGCTCGACTCGGGCAACCGGTTCGTCACCGCCATCCGCACCCGGTCACCGCGGGCGGCCCGCACGGTCGGCCCCAGGTAGGCGCCGTTGATGCCCCACGTCTCGGTGGTCTTGCCGGGCAGGAACCGGCTGCGCCCACCGGCCCGCAACTCCAGCGCGAAGCGCTTGCTGCCGTCCACGCCGGCCTCGGGCCGGGCGAGCGGCGGAATCCGCAACTGATTGGTGAAGCCGGCAACGTCGGCCGACGGGGTGCGCGGCCCCGCCGAACACGCGCCGACGGCGGCACTCAAACCGGACAGGGCGGCCAGGGAGAGGAGACTGCGTCGTTTCACGAAATCCATCGTGATCGCGCCGGGCCGCCGGCGAATCCGTTGATCCCCCGCAAAACCGCCTGCGGGTTTCACCTGGTCAGAACGCCGCCGGCATACATCTCCAGAGGTACGCCCGGCGGCCGCGCGTGCCGCCGCAGCGGCACGTTCGCCTGGTGGGGGCAACACCACCTACCGCCGGGCGAACGTGCCGGAGTGACCAGCGACAGCGGCTTCAGCCTGAGGTTCTTCGAGTGACCCTCACTTGCGGACGCTCACCCACAGCGACGGGGACTTCGACGGCGGGCTGAGCTGCGGATCGGTCTGCTGGGTGCCGTTGGCCCGGATCACCGTGGTGCGGTAACGGTACGAGGTGTCGACCTGGTGGCGCAGGATCACGTCGTCGATCGGGTAGTCGACCCGTACGTGGTCGGCCAGTTTCGCCGCGGTCAGCTCGGCCGTGCCGCCGCCCTCGAAGGCCACCTGCACCACGACGATCTGCTCGTCCGGGCGCTCCGGAACCGGGGTGAACGCGCCGGGCACGATGTTCACGGTGACCGTCTGGAAGAAGGCCACCGCCGAACGGTCGACGATCGCCTCCCACAGCGCCGCCGGGTCCGGCAGCACCTGCACGCCGCCCATGGCGAAGCGGACCTGCGGTGTTCCGGTGGCCGGGGCGGGCGCTTTCGGGCGTACGGTGAATTGCAGCTCACCGCCCGGCGGCAGGGTCTCGACCGGCAGGACGAGGCCGTCGATCTCGGCCGGGCCCACCACCTCGCCGGCGCCGGCCTGCGCGGCGAGCGCGTTGATCCGCAGCGGGCTCTCGATCGTGTTGATCAGCCGGACCGCGACGGCCCCGCCGGCGCCGGCCTCGGCCGCGCAGGCGAAGACCTCACCGGCCAGGTCGTCGAAGCGGGCGGTGAACGGGATGACCTCGGCGAGCGCGTCCGGCACGTCGATGCGGACCTCGCCGAGGAACAGCGACGCGGTCTGCAGGTGCATGGCGTCGAAGAGCCGGCCGAAGTCGGCCAGGCTCATCACGATGGTGTCCTTCAGCAGGCCCTGCAGCGCTCGCGAGGCGCCGGCGCGGACCTCGCGGACGTTGCCACGTTCGGTGGGCCGGTCGATGGTGAGCGTGACGTCGCTGGTGAGGAACGGCTGGAACTCGACCGACGAGAGGCCGTATCGCGGGTCGGCGGTCAGCTGGGCCCGGGCGTCGCGCAGCCGGTCCGGGTCGGTGTCCGGCGCGACCAGGTAGTCGAAGACCACCTGGGCGTCCTGCGTGCTGGTCTGAGAGGTCACCCGTACGGTGATCAGCGGCGTCGCCGGCATCGCCGCCCGCCTGGCGATCTTGAAGTTGTCCGGGAAGAAGTGGACCAGCCACGGGCGGGCGGCGTCCTGCAGGTAGGTGTGGAAGCGGTTCTTCCAGGGCAGTTGGTAACGCCGGTATCCGGTGGCGCCGCTGCCCGGGACGATGTCGGCGAACATGTAGGGGTGCAGATCGCGCAGGAACGCGAAGGGTTCCGGTGACACCGTCTGCGCGAGCTCACGGACCACCTGCTTCGACGCCGGCGGCGGGGGCAGCGGAGTGGTCGGGATAGGCCACGGCTTGGTCGGCCACGGCTTGTTCGGGATGAAGATCGGCTTGCCGGGCCAGCCGATCGGTTTCTGGAAGGTCGCGGGCCCGAAGGTCAGCGGTGAGTTCTCCGGCTGGAACTTGCTGATCGGCACCGGCTCGCGCAGGTGGAAGGTCTTCGGGTCGGCGAAGGTCGGGTCGACGAACCGGCCGAGCAGCGGCGGCTTCTGGACCGCGATCCAGTCGGCGGGATCGCGCGGTCTGTTCGGCGCGCCGGGCACGGTGACGCGGATCGTACGGGTGACCGTCAGCGTCGCGGCACGGGCCGGTGTGGTCAGGGCGTGGTAGACGTCGTCGCGCTCCAGCAGCGTCGCGAAGTCCAGGCGCACGGTGACGACCGGGCCGTTGCGGGCCACCTCGCGGATCGGCAGGATCTTGCGCGCGCCGGACGGCGGCGCCTGCAGGACCGAGAGCGTGACGGCCAGGTCGTGCGGCAGTTCCTCGAGGTCGCGGGCGGTCTCACCGAGCTCCGGCGCCGGCCCCTTGGCCAGCATGATCGTCAGGGTCCACGTCGCGTCCTGCTGCGCCATCGCGATCCGGTACTGGCGGCGGCCGGAGACGGTCTGCTCGGCCAGCTGGTAGCGCGGCAGGTAATACCGCCGGGCCGGGTCGCCGGCCGCGTGATAGATGAGCAGGTCGGTGGGCTCGGCAGCCGGGCTGACCGGCGGCTCCGGGATGGCCGCCAGCAGGGGTTTGAGGGTGTTCAGCGTGCCGAGCTGGACGATGATCTCGGAGACCTGCTCGTCGGCACGGTCACCGGCCCGGACCCGCAGCGGCGCGGTCCAGTCGGCCACCTCGGTCCAGGGTTCCTCGACGCCGTCGTCGCGGTGCGGCCGGTGCCGGAAGCCGGGCGCGAACGGTGAGGCGGCGAACCAGCCGAACCGCCTGGTGGGCTGTTCCGCGGTGAACGCCAGCACCGTGGTCTGCTCGGAGTTCTGCGGTCGCAGGTCGATCGCGTACACCCCGCCGCGGCCGGGCAGCTCGCAGTGCACGTCGATCTCGTGCCAGCCGTAACCCGGGAACGAGGCCAACGTGAGGTCGATCCGCTGCCCGTCGACGGGGCCGAGCTCGATGCGGTCGCCGCCGGGCGAGGTCGCCGCGCAGAGCACCGCCACGGATGCCGCGTCCCGCGGCAGGGCAAGAGCGGTTTCGGTACGCCCGGAGTCCACCGTGAGGGCCGAGAAGTGCTCGGTCCCGTCCTGTTCGTAGCGGCAGACGCCGCTGACGGTGGCCAGGTCCAGCAGCGCCGGGTCCGCCGACACGGTGACGAGGGTGACCGGGAAGTCCTCGGCGGCCAGGCGCAGCGGGCTGCCGGTGTGCTGCCGGCGCGGCCCGGTCACCTCGCGGGAGCCGTGCTCGCCGTCCAGCACGGCGAACGTCTCGTACTCGTAGACCAGCGGCTCGCCGGCCGACAGGGCGAGCGGCAGGCGGACCAGATAGTCCGGGGCGCGCAGGTCAGCCTGGACCGTGACGTCGTGCGGCCGCGCCGGTGGCCGGGCCGGGAAGGTGAGCGTGGCGCCCAGCGCGGCCAGCCCGTGCCGCTCGGCGGGCAGCGTGCCGAACACGGTCACCGCGGCCGGTTCGCCGAACGGCGCCGCCGTCGCGGTGTGCCGGCGGACCACCGAGTCCAGGCCGTCCCGGGCGATCGCCACGCGGACGTCGCGCAGCAGGTCGAACCGCAACTCGACCGGGCGCCGGGCGAGGGCGGGCTGGGACAGCGACCAGAACAGCTCGGTACGGCCGGGCGGCACGGTCAGCAGCAGCGAACCGTCGGCGCGGTATTCACCGAACCGGTCCACCAGCCGGTCCGCGACGGTCTCCCCGAACACGGCCGCCGCGTCGGCGCCGACCGTGCCGGTAACCTCCCACGGCAGCTCGTCGCGGCGAGCGGCGAGGCGGGCGGCCAGCTCCGGCAGCGAGGACGGCTCGCCGAGGGCCGGGATCAGCTCGCCGGCGCGGAACCGCACCACCGCGCCGACCCGCGGCGAGACTCCGGTGATCCAGGCGGCCGCGAACGCGCTCACCGGCGCGTCGCCCGCACGCAGCAGCGTCTCCAGCAGCATGCCGCTGTCGAGGGAGAGCGTCGCGGCCAGCCGCGCCGAGCCCAGGCCGTTGGACGCCAGCATCGTCGGCGGGTGCAGCTCGGTCAGCAGCACGCGGCGGTCCAGCCGGAACTGCCAGCCGGTGAGCGGCAGATCGGCGAGGGTCGCGGCCGGGTGCCGGCGGCGCAGCGCGGTCAGGGCCTCGTCGCGCGGGTAGCGGGCGTCGAGGCGGAACTCCAGGTCGGCGCGGCCACGCCCGCCGCTGCCCGGCGGCGGCCGGAACAGGTCCAGCCGTAGGCCGGTCACCGCGCAGCCGGCCGGGCTCAGCAGGAAGGGGCCCTCTCGGTACGGCCGGTGGACGCCGTGCTCGAGCGGCCGGGACAGGTCGGGACAGTCGTCGAACATGCCGCTCTCCTCATCTCCGCCCGCAGGTCGAGGGCGGGGCACCACCAGTACGTGTGTCCGTAGGCCGAGCAGCACACCGGTGCCGCCGGTGTGCCGCTGCCGGCCGGCAGCCGGGGCAGGACCGGTGCGAGTTCGGTGGCGCCACACTCCACCGCGTGCTCGGTCGCCTCGCGCAGCGCGTACGGATCGGGGTAGAAGGGGGTGATCGCCCGCCGCCGTGCCGGGTCGGCGCCGGCCCAGGCGACCGCGCCGGTCACCGTCCGCACCGCCTCGGCGTAGCCGGGCAGGTGCCGCGCGTCCAGTGCGGCCAGCAGCGCGACGACGTTGACGTTGACGCACGCGTCGACCGGGTTGCCGCGTTTCTCCCGGGTGATCCAGGTGTGGAAGGCGCCGGGAACGATCCACGGCGGGGACAGCTCCCGGCCGGCCGTCGCGCGCTGCGGAAGAAGCACGTGGCAGGCGGTCCGCAGGGCGGTGGCGCGGTCGATCCGCCCGTGCCGCAGCAGCTCCCGCGTGATGATCGCGGTGTCGTCGACGTCCGCCGGCAGGCGCGGCGCCCACGCCGGCTGTTCGCCGGCCGGCCAGAACCTGTAGGCGCCCGGCGTCCGCTCCGATGCGCAACGGCGCAGGAGGTCCAGGGCCCGGTCGCGGATCCGGCCGGCGCCGGGCACGTCCCGCAGCGCGCGCACCACCAGCGCGGTGACGAAGCCGTTGCGGTCCAGCCGGCAGGAACCGGGGGCGGTCACCCGGCTCGGGAAGCAGCCGTCCGGCTGCTGCAGGGCCTCCAGGTCGGCGAGCAGGCGTACGGTCATGGCCGCACCCCGATGCTGAGCGCCGGCCGTCCGCGCGCCGCCACCGTGACGCCGAGGACGCCGTGCCGGGTGAGCCGGCCGGCCGACCCGGCGAGGTGCGCGGTCAGTGCCCGGTAGCGGCCGTCGTCCCAGCCCAGCTCCGGGGCCAGCCGGGTCAGGCAGCGCCGGATCCGGTCGTCGGAGCCCCAGAAGACGCGGGCGAAGAAGAACAGCGTCACGCTCAGCGGCTCGCCGGTCGCCGACTCCGTGTAGCTGACGCCGACCGAGTCACCGGGCAGCCGGCCGGGAAAGCGGTGGCCGTACGCGTTCTCCAGCAGATCCAGCAGCTCGGTCGCGCGGGACTCCAGATCGGCCGCGCCGAGCACGCGCGGGAGGTCGATTGGATACAGGTCCGGTATCCGGTGGTAGCGCTCGACCTCCCCGGTCACCGGGGTGCACGCCACCATCCGCAGCCGGCCCCGCTCGGCCTCCAGGTAGAGCTTGTACGTGTCGCCGTCCGGGCCGTGCCGGGCGCCGACCCACGCCCCGTACCGCCGCGGCAGCGCCTCGTGCGTGTCGGCCGGCACGCCGCCGAGCTGCTCGACCAGCCGCCCGGCGAGGGCCAGCCGGCGTGCCGGGTCGAGCCGGTGGCCGCCCGGCTCGACCGTGTAGCGCAGCCGGTCGTCGGCGGTGACCACGCCGATCTCCACCGGGAAGCCGTCGCCGGTGAGCAGGCTCGACCCCCAGGCGCCGGCCGGGTCGGCCGCGACGCGGTCGGCCAGCAGCGCGCGCAGCGCCGTGAGCTGGTCGAGGGTGAGCGGCGGAT
>NZ_JBEZZB010000236.1:0-12060 GCF_040638955.1 Actinoplanes sp. NPDC024001 | reverse complement strand
GCGCCGACGTCGTGGCGCCGTAACGCATGGCGGCGTTCAGCCCGGCGCCCGGGTCGGGCGCGACCCGGGCGCCCAGCTCACGCACGGCGGCCCCGACGGCCGCGTCGTCGGTGACGACGACGAGCCCGGTCACGGCCGGTGCCTCCAGCACGGCCGTCACGGTGTCGCGCACCATGGCCAGCGCCAGCTCCGGATGGCGATCAAGGGGTACGGCACCCCGCAGCCGCGTCTTGGCCGCGTCCAGCCGCTTGACCGGGATCACCGCCGTCCACTTCCGCACCACCCCGCCAGTCTGCCAGCGAGACCAGCGTTACCCCTGCCTGGTACCACCGGCCCTGAGCGGGCATGATTTCGTCGCAGGTGAACGTCGGGCGGCGCGCAATCCGTCGCCGATCGAGGGACGGGGGATGCCGTGGCACAGCCGAGGCTCGGATTCTGGCAGCGTGTCGCGGTGATGCTGGTTGTTCCCGTGATGACCGTGCTGACCAGGAAGACCTGGCTCCGCCGCGAGAAGATCCCCACCACCGGCGGTGTGATTCTCGTCCCCAACCACGTCTCGCACTTCGACCCGCTCGTCGTCGCCCACTACATCTACCGGTCCGGCCGCTGGCCCCGCTTCCTCGGCAAGGCGAGCGTGTGGAAGGTGCCGGTCATCGGGTTCCTGCTCGACAAGACCCGGCAGATCCCGGTCGAACGGGGCAGTGTGGAAGCGGTGAAGTCACTGGACACGCTGGTCGAGGCACTGCGCGAGGGCGGCGCGGTGGTGATCTACCCGGAGGGCACCACCACCAAGCACCCGCAGCTGTGGCCGATGCGCGGCAAGACCGGCGCGGCCCGCCTCGCGCTGCTCACCGGCGCCCCGGTGGTGCCGATCGCCAACTGGGGCGCTCAGCAGATCTTCGACCCGCGTACCAACCGGCTGAAACTGCGCCGCACGCACGTCACCGTGACGAGCGGCGAGCCGATCGACCTCAGCCGCTGGGCCGGCGCCACGCCGTCCCGGGAGGTGCTGGACGAGATGACCGAGGCCATCATGCTGGGCGTCCGGGATCTGCTCGGTGAGATCCGCGACGGCGAACCGCCGGCGCTCTACGACCGGCCCGCTCGGCGGGCCTCGACCTCGGAGGACGCACCATGAGGGCGGCCGTCATCGGATCCGGAGCCTGGGGCACGGCGTTCGCCAAGGTGCTCGGCGACGCCGGATCGGACGTGACCATGTGGGCCCGGCGCGAGGTGGTCGCCGCGGAGATCCGGGAGCGGCGCGGCAACGAGGGTTCGCTGCCCGGGGTCCGGCTGGCCGAGCGGGTCACCGCCACCACCGACCTGGCCGAGGCCGTCGCCGGCGCCGAACTGATCGCGATCGCGGTGCCCTCGCAGACGCTGCGCGGCAACCTCGCCGACTGGGCCGGCGCGTTCCCGGACGGCGCCACGGTCGTCTCGCTGATGAAGGGCATCGAGCTCGGCACCCTCAAGCGGATGAGCGAGGTGATCACCGAGACCGCGGGCGTCGCGCCGGAGCGGGTGGTGGTGGTCTCCGGACCCAACCTGGCCCCCGAGATCGCCGCCGAGCAGCCCACCGCCACCGTGGTGGCCTGCGTCGACGAGGGCCGCGCCAAGCAGGTGCAGCACGCCCTGGCGACGCCGTACTTCCGGCCGTACACCAGCGACGACGTGATCGGCTGCGAGCTCGGCGGGGCCACCAAGAACGTGATCGCCCTGGCGTACGGCATGGCGATCTCGATCGGCCTGGGCGACAACACCCGGGCCTCGCTGATCACCCGCGGTCTCGCCGAGACCGCCCGGCTGGGGGTGGCGCTCGGCGCCGACCCCCTGACCTTCGCCGGCCTGGCCGGCCTGGGCGACCTGGTCGCCTCCTGCTCGTCGCCGCTCGCCCGCAACCGCACCTTCGGGGAGCACCTGGGCCGCGGCGAGACCCTGGAGCAGGCGCAGATCGCCACCCGGCAGACCGCCGAGGGCGTGAAGAGCTGCCTGTCCATCCGCGACCTGGCCCGCTCGCACGGCGTCGAGATGCCGATCGTCGAGCAGGTCGAGCGGGTCTGCCACGAGGGTGTGGACCCGCGGGTCGCGGTGAAACTGTTGATGACACGAGAGATGAAACCCGAGTGACCAGCTACTCCGACGGCACCCGCGCGGTGCACGCCGGCCTGCCCGCCCCCGTGGTCGGCGAGCCGTTCCTGCCCGGACCGGTCTTCGCGGCGCCCTACCACCTCGACCCGGCGACCGGGCCGGGGGAGAACGGCTACGCCCGGACCGAGCACCCCACCCGGCGCGCCCTGGAGGCGGCGATCGAGGCCCTCGAGGGCGGGCCCACGCTGGTCTTCGCCAGCGGCCAGGCGGCGATCACCGCGCTGCTTCTCGCGGTGCTGCGCACCGGCGACACGGTCGCCCTTCCCGCGGACGGCTATTTCACGGTACGGGCGTTCGCCGACGGCGCCCTGCGTGACCTGGGTGTGAAGACCGTCCTGGTGCCGACGGCGGGACCGTATCCGGACTTCACCGGCGTCCGGCTGGTGCTGCTGGAGACCCCGGCCAACCCGGGGCTGGACGTCTGCGACGTGCGGGCGATCGCCGCCGCCGCACACGAGGCCGGCGCGTTGGTGGCGGTCGACAACACCACCGCCACACCGCTCGGGCAGAACCCGCTGGCCCTCGGCGCGGACCTGGCGGTGGCGTCCGGCACCAAGGCGCTGACCGGGCACTCCGACGTGCTGCTCGGCTATGTCAGCGCCACCGACCCCGAGCTGCTCGGCAAGGTCGAGACCTGGCGCAAGCAGACCGGCGGCGTGCCCGGGGCGTTCGACTGCTGGCTGGCGCACCGGTCGATCGCCACGCTCGACCTGCGGCTGGCCCGGCAGAGCGCCAACGCGGCCGCGGTCGCCGAGCTCCTGCTGGCCCGCGAGGACGTCGCCGGGGTGCGCTGGCCGGGGCTGCCGTCCGACCCGTCGTACCCGATCGCGTCGGCGCAGATGCGCCGCATCCCCGGGGTGGTCTCGTTCGACCTGGGCTCGGCCGAGCGGGTGGCCCGTTTCCTCACCGCGGCGAAGCTGGTCTTCGCCGCGACCTCGTTCGGCGGGGTGCACACCACCGCCGACCGCCGGGCGCAGTGGGGCGACGACACCGCTCCCGGGTTCGTCCGGTTCTCCTGCGGCATCGAGGACACCGCCGACCTGCTGGCCGACCTGACCGCCGCGCTGGACGGCTCGGCGTGACCGCGTGGAGCAGCTTCAGCGGTGACGAGGTGGCGGCGCTCACCCAGGGCGAGAGCTTCTTCGCCGCGCCGGGGGAGCGGGACTGCCCGGCCTGCGGTGAGCGGCGGCTGCGGGCCTATTTCACCGCGCCGGAGAACGCCCGGCGCCCCACGCTGGTCAGCTACGTCTGGTGCGGGGCCTGCGACAAATTCGTCGGCACCCGCGCCAAGCACCCGGACGGGCTGATCTTCTCGGATCCGCTGGCCGCCCTGCCCGCCGCCGAGCGCCGCGACCTGGAACGCAGCCTCACCGGGTTCCTCGCGCACCTGGACGAGCTCTGGGACCGCGGGGCGCTGCCCCAGACCTTCACGGCTGACGCTCAGGCGCCCAGGTAACGCAGGATCGCCAGGATCCGGCGGCTGTAACCGGTGACGTGGGACAGGTCCAGCTTGTCGAAGATGGTGTTGACGTGTTTCTCGACCGCGCTCTGTGACACGTGCAGGCGGGCCGCGATCGCCGCGTTGGTGTGACCCTGCGCCATGTGGTGCAGCACCTCCCTTTCGCGGGGCGTGAGCGCGTGCAGCGGGTCGTTGCCGTTCGCCGAGAGCAGCTGCTGGACCACCTCCGGGTCGAGCGCGGTGGAGCCGGCGGCGACCCGGTCGAGGGCCTCCAGGAAGTCCTCCACGTGGGCGACCCGGTCCTTGAGGATGTAGCCGACCCCGTCGGAACGGTCGGCGAGCAACTGGGCGGCGTAGCGCTTCTCGACGTACTGCGAGAGGACCAGCACGGCGGTCCCGGGCCACTGCCGGCGCACCTGGAGGGCGGCCCGCAATCCGTCGTCGGTGTTGTCGGGCGGCATCCGGACGTCGGTGATCACGACGTCCGGCCGGTCCCGCTCGACGGCGGTGAGCAACTGGCCGGCGTCGGGAACCGCGGCCACCACCTCGTGGCCCTCGTCGGCGAGCAGCCGGACCAGACCCTCCCGCAGCAGCGTGGAGTCCTCGGCGAGCACTATTCGCACGGCAGCTCCACCCGCAGTTCCGTGCCGTCGCCGGGCGGGCTGTGCACGGCGAACCGGCCGTCCAGGGCGGCGACCCGGCGGGCCAGGCCGTGCAGACCGGTCCCGTCCGGGTCGGCGCCGCCCACCCCGTCGTCCCGCACCACCATCTCGACCCCCGTGCCCGCCGCACCGACCGCGATCGTGATCACCGTAGCCCGGGCGTGCTTGGCGGCGTTCGTCATGGCCTCGCAGGCGACGAAGTAGAGCGCCGTCTCGATCCGCCGGCCCGGCCGCACCGGCAGGGTGTAGTCGATCTTCACGGGCACGGTGGAGCGCTGCGCCACCATGGTGAGCACCTCGTCCAGCGAGCTGTGCGTCAGTGCCGAGGGGTAGACCCGCCAGGCCACCTCGCGCATCTCCTCCACCGCGCGCTGCACGTCGGCGTGCGCCTGGGCCAGCAGGTCGCGGGTCTTGTCCAGGTCGTGGCTGCGGCGGGCCCGGCCGAGCAGCATGCCGAGCGTGACCAGGCGCTGCTGCAGCCCGTCGTGCAGGTCCCGCTCGATCCGGCGGCGCTCGTCGTCGACGGCCGCGATCACCTCGGCCCGGCTGGCCGCCAGCTCGTCGATCCGCTGCCGCAGCGCCTCCCGGCTGCTCTCCTCCAGCAGCCTCCGGGCGAGCCAGCGGTCCAGCCTCGCCACCCCGAGGATGGCCTGCAGGTTCCCGGCCAGCAGGGCGCCACCGAGGATCACCTGCAGCAGGGCGTCGGGCACGCTCATCGTCCCGGTCGCCACCGCGACCACCACGATGGCGGCCAGCCAGCAGCCGACCAGGAGCAGCCCGACGGTGAGCGCGGCCATCAGCGCGGGCACGATGCGGGCGGCGAGGTACGCGTACACCCGCGGCCCGGAACCGGTCAGCGGTGCCGGCGCCGGCGTGCCGGTGGCGATGGCCAGCCGGCGCTGCTCCGCTGCGACCAGGCGCAGCGCGTACCGTTCGGCGACGGGACGGACCCGGGGGCGGGCGACCGCTGCGGCCAGCCCGGCCAGCACCAGGAACAGCAGCTCTACGAGGGCGGTGACGATTCCTGCCGCCACCGCCGCCAGCCGGATCAGCACGGTGGGCACCGGCCGTCACTCCTCCCATCGGTGGCGGGCACGTCCGTACACCGTGCCACGCGTGCGCCGGGGCCGGCGCAGGCGCATCACGACGAAGACGACGGCCGCCAGCGCACAGGTGACGATCACCAGGTTCTTGAAGTTCTCCGCGTACGCCTCGACCGTGTGCCAGCGCGCCCCGAGCTGATAGCCGGCCAGCACGAACACCGTGTTCCAGATGGCGCTGCCCAGCGTGGTGAAGACCAGGAACGTGCCGAGGCGCATGCGTTCCAGCCCGGCCGGCACCGAGATCAGGCTCCGGAAGATGGGGATCATCCGGCCGAAGAAGACGGCCTTCGTCCCGTGCCGGGCGAACCACGCCTCGGTCCGGTCCAGGTCGTCCAGCTTCACCAGGGGCAACCGGGCCACGATCGCGCGCAGCCGGTCCCGGCCGAGCGCGGCGCCGATCCAGTAGAGGGCGAGGGCGCCGGCCACCGAGCCCAGCGTGGTCCAGACGATCGCGCCGAACAGGTTCATCCGGCCCTGCGCCGCGGCGAAACCGGCCAGCGGCAGGATCACCTCGCTGGGAATCGGCGGGAACAGGTTCTCCAGCGCCACGGCCAGGCCCGCGCCCGGCCCGCCGAGCCGGTCCACCAGGTCGGTCGCGAATCCGGCGAGGCCGTCCGCCGCCGGTACTGCTTGCTCCGCATGGGTCATGTCTTGACGCTAGAAAAACGCGCAGGTCAGAACCATGAGGGCGGCCGCCGTCCTCGACTGCGGAAAACCACACCCCGCGGCTGGGGTCAGCCGTGGGTGGCGACGAAGTCGTGCAGCCAGTCCTGCGGCACGTCGGTGCCCGGTTCACCGCCGATGCGGCGCAGCGCCTCACCCGGGCGGATGCCGAGCAACGTCAGCGTCATGACCGCGAGCAGGGTGGACCGGCCGACGTCGCCGGACGACTGGGTGACCACGAAGCGGCCCGCGCGTACCTCCCGGGCCAGCCGGGTGGCGAGGGCGACCATCTGGCCGGCCTCCTCGCGCAGCGCGTCGTTGTCGGGGTCCGGCAGGGGAACCAGCTCCATCCCCTCGGCCTCCGGAACCGGCTCCGCGGTGGAGACCAGCACCTGCACACCAGCGCGGGCGAGCGCCCCCAGCTCCTGCGGTGACCACGGCTCGTCGCGCGGGTGAGCCATCGTCGCCAGTTGACCCGGACCAGGGCCGGCGATCACGTGGAGTGCTGGTGGCATGAACAGGTCGTCCCCTCTGGCCGGGCCGTGGCCGCCGCGATCCCATATCTGGCTTACGCAGAGTAGGGTCACCCCCGGCATGCCCGCTAGCGAGAGGCGCAGAGAAGAGTGACGACCCCCCGGAAGACTCGTGTCGCGATCGTGTTCGGTGGTCGCAGCACTGAGCACGCCATTTCCTGCGTGAGCGCGGGCGCCATCCTGGGTGCGCTGGACCCCGATCAGTACGAGGCGGTCCCGGTCGGAATCACCCGTGAGGGTCGCTGGGTCCTCGCCGCGGGCGACCCCGCTCAGCTCGCCATCTCCGGCACCGACCTGCCCGAGATCACCTCCTCGTCCGGCGACTCGCTCGTCCTCGCGGCCGGTGAGCTGCTCGTCCGCGACCCCGCCGAGGGCATGCGCGACCTCGCCGGGGTGGACGTGGTCTTCCCGGTGCTGCACGGCGCCTACGGCGAGGACGGCACGATCCAGGGCATGCTCGAGATGGCCGGGATTCCGTACGTCGGAGCCAACGTCTTCGCCTCCGCGGCCGCCATGGACAAGGAGTTCACCAAGAAGCTGGCCGTCGTCGAGGGCATCCCGGTCGGGCCGTACGCGGTGCTGCGCGCCGGCGTCTCCCTCTCCGAGGCGGACAAGGAGCGGCTCGGCCTGCCGGTCTTCGTCAAGCCGTCCCGGGCCGGGTCCTCCACCGGCATCACCAAGGTCACCGACTGGGCCGACCTGGACGCCGCGATCGCCACCGCCCGGCAGATCGACCCGAAGGTGCTCGTCGAGGCCGCGATCGTGGGCCGTGAGATCGAGTGCGGTGTGCTCGAGGGCGAGAACGGCGGAGCGCCCGAGGCGTCGCTGCTCGCCGAGATCCACGTCGACGACGCCGACTGGTACGACTTCGAGACGAAGTACCTGGTCGGCAGCCGCTACACGATCCCCGCCGACCTCTCGCCCGAGCTGACCAAGCGGGTGCGGGAGTTCGCGCTGCGGACCTTCACCGCGCTGGACTGCGCCGGCCTGGCCCGGGTCGACTTCTTCGTCACCGAGTCCGGCGAGATCTTCCTCAACGAGATCAACACGATGCCGGGGATGACCCCGACCTCGATGTTCCCGCAGATGTGGGCGGCCACCGGCCTGGAGTACCCGAAGGTCGTGGACCGGCTGATCCGTACCGCGCTGCACCGCGGCACGGGCCTGCACTGAGTTTCTAGATCTTGCAGCCGCTCGGCAGGCCCTCGGTCTTCGACTTCACGGTCCGGACCACCGTGTCGGAGAACTCGTTCGCCCACTGAGCCGGATTCTCGTACGCCGACGGCACGGTCACCTGAACCGCGACCTCACGGTCCATCGTGGTGAGGGTGGCCGCGTCGGCGCCGGGCTTCGCGTACCAGCAGACCCGGTTCATGATCAGCAGCTCGGTGTCCAGCGGCACACAGCCCGGCGTGGTCTTCTCCAGTGACTCGCACATCTGCGGCTGGGGCACGCCGCAGGCGACGGTCAGCGGCGGTTCGCCGTACGCCGCGTTCTGCTCGGGGCCGGCGCTGACCTTGCGGGCCGGCAGGTCACGCACGCTGGTCGGCAGCTGACTCGTCACGGCGAGGCAGACCTGGGTGGCGCGCTCGTCGAGTTTCGGCGCGGCCATCTCCACCGCGGCACTGGGGATAGCCGCGGGCGTTTTGCCCGCTGTTTCGGACTTCTCAGGTTGGATCGCGAGAAAAGCGACAACCCCCACGACCAAAGCCACGGGTACGGCCACCGCGGTCGCCCAGACGGCAGCGACCCGGTTGGTCCGGTCCTTCGGTGGCTCCGTCTTCGGGGTGTCGAGATTCACCATGTCAGAGGTTTACCACGGAGCAGGTTAGCGTTCGCGTGATGCCCGGTACGTACTGGACTTTGCTCACAATCAGCCCGCCGAGCTCGTCGACGGTGTGCGCCTCGGTCAGCACGACCACGTCGTACGGCCCGGTCACGGCGTCGACCCGGACCACCCCCGATATCTTCTCGATCGCGGCGGCCACGTCACGGGCCTTCCCGACCTCCGTTTGGATGAGGATGTATGCCTGGACCACGATCCACTCCAATCCGCCACCACCGATGATCCCCGAAAAGTGAAACTACCGTACGAAGCTGCTCCGCAGCGGGACGCCACCATCGAAGGACTTAGACGTGAGCATCGCAGAGGCCGGTGAATTCGGGCTGATCGGCCGAATCGTCTCCCGGCTCGGCTCCGGCCCCGCCACCCTGCTCGGCCCCGGCGACGACGCCGCCGTGGTGCGCGCGGCCGACGGGCGGGTGGTGGCCTCCACCGACGTACTCGTCGAGGGCCGGCACTTCCGCCGCGACTGGTGCGGCCCGGAAGACATCGGCCACCGTGCCGCCGCCGCCAACCTCGCCGACATCGCGGCCATGGGCGCCACGCCCACCGCGCTGCTGATGGCGCTCTGCGTGCCCACCGGCACCGAGCTGAGCTGGGCGGAAGGGCTCGCCGACGGGCTCAGCGAGGAGGCCGCCCGGGTCGGGGCCTCGGTGGTCGGCGGCGACATGTCGGCCAGCCCCACCCTGATGATCGCGGTCACCGCGCTGGGAGACCTGGGCGGCGCGGCGCCGGTCCGCCGCGACGGCGCCCAGCCCGGCGACGTCGTCGCCCTTTCCGGCCGGATCGGGTACGCGGCCGCCGGCCTCACCGTGCTCTCCCGGGGCTTTCGTACGCCGAAACTGCTCGTGGAGGCCTATCGCCGGCCGGCCGTCCGGTATGCGGCCGGCCCGGAAGCGGCCCGTCTCGGCGCCACCTCGATGATCGACGTCTCGGACGGCCTGCTCCAGGACCTCGGGCACATCGCCACCGCCAGTGTCGTGGGGATCGACGTGCACCGGGACGCCTTCGACGTACCCGACCAGATGCGCGACGCGGCCAGCGCGCTCGGCGTCGACCCGTACCAGTGGATCCTCACCGGCGGCGACGACCACCCGCTCGCCGCGACCTTCCCGCCCGGCGTCACCCTCCCCGAGGGCTGGCAGGTGATCGGTGCCGTGCACGACGGCGCCGGCGTCACCGTCGACCGCAAGCCCTGGTCCGGCGGGGGTCCCGGCTGGGACCACTTCCGCTGAGGTTCTAGGCTCGTCCCGTGCCCGAGTTCAAGATCAAGTCCGCGGACTTCGCCGCGCCCGCAGTCCAGGCACTGGTGGCCGAGAACATGGCCGACCTCTCCGCCCGTTACGGCGGCACCGGCGACGACACCCCGATCTCCGCGGCCGACTTCACCCCACCGCGCGGCGCCTTCCTGGTAGCCGTCGAGGGGAACGCGCTGATCGCCAGCGCCGGCTGGCGCCGCCACGGCGACGACGCCGAACTCAAGCGCATGTTCACCACCCCCGCCGCCCGCGGCCGCGGCGTGGCCCGCCGCATGCTCGCCGCCATCGAGGACTCCGCCCGCGAAGCCGGCTGCAAACGCGTCATCCTCGAAACCGGCGACCGCCAGCCGGAGGCCATCGCCCTCTACGAATCCGCCGGCTACGAGCGAATCGACGATTTCGGCTTCTACGCCGGTCACGAGGGCGTCCTCTCCTACGCCAAGCCTCTCTGACCGCACCGCCCACCCGCCGGTCACCCACCCACCCCCAGACCACCTCTCGGCGCCACTCAGCCCTCCACACCCTCGCCCCAGAGCCCTCCACGCCCTCGCCCCCGAGCCCTCCACACCCTCGCCTTCTCGGCTCTCCGGGCCCCTCGCGCTCTCCGCGCCCTTCGCACCCTCCGGGCCTTCACTCCCGTGCCCTCCGCGTCCTCGCCTTCGCACCCTCCGGGCCTTCGCCCCCGCCCCCTCGGCCGGCCCCTCGCTCTTGGCGCCCCCGCGCTCTCCACCCCCTCGAGCCCTCCGCGCCCTCGCCCCTTCGCCTCCGCGCCCTCGGCCCCGACACCCTCGGCCCCGACACCCTCGGCCCGGCACCCTCGGTCTCCGCGCGCCCGCGCTCTCCACGCCCCGCGCTCTCCACGCCCCGCGCTCTCCACGCCCCGCGCTCTCCACGCCCCGCGCTCTCCACGCCCCGCGCTCTCCATGCCCCGCGCTCATCGTGCACTTCCGCTGTTCGTGCACCCGCGCTTCCGTGCGCCAGCAACTTCGTGCCGCCCTCCTGCGCCGCGTTCTTCGGGCACACGGGTAGGCAGCACTGTTCGTCAGCTATCCCAACGGGCTGTCGGCTGGGGTGGGTTTGTGGCCGTGCAGGCAGCACTGTCCGTCAGCCAGCTTGGTCGGCTGTCGGCTGGGGTGGGTTTGGGGCCGTGCAGGCAGCACTGCGCGTCAGCCAGCTTGGTCGGCTGTCGGCTGGGGTCGGCCTGCGGCCGTGCAGGCAGCACTGTCCGTCAGCCAGCTTGGTCGGCTGTCGGCTGGGGTGGGTTTGGGGCCGCGCAGGCAGCACTGCGCGTCAGCCAGCTTGATCGGCTGCCGGCTGGGGTCGGCCTGTGGCCGAGCAGGCAGCACTCGACGCCAGCCGGATGTGGGCAGATCGGCTGCCAGGGTGAGTTCGCGGGCGATACTGAGGCATGGCCGCCAGCAGTGGCCCGGCCGGCCACGCACGACGCCCGATCCTCCAGGCTCCGCGACCCCGCAAACACCGCCTGTGGAAAACCCTGTGGACGGCAACTAGCCGCCGAACCCGAGGGCTCGGCGGCTAGTTGTCAGAGCTACTTGCTCAGCTCAGGCGCGCGCGACCTTGCCGGCCTTGATGCACGAGGTGCAGACCTTGAGCTTCTTGGTGGTCCCGCCACCGGCCGGGGTGCGCACCGACTGGATGTTCGGGTTCCAGCGGCGGTTGGTCCGCCGGTGCGAGTGGGACACGTTGTGGCCGAAGCCCGGTCCCTTGCCACAGACGTCGCAAACGCTAGCCACGGGATACTCCTGGGTTTGATACGAAAACAGAACTGGAGGCGCCCAGGGAAGCATCGCCCAGGCAACCCGGCAAGGTTACCCGATCCCCGGGCGAGACAGCCAATCGCCCCCGGTCAGGGTGCGTACCCCGCGTTTGTCGGGGGTCGTTAGTACGATTTTCGCGTGCTGGAGACCCTCGATGCCGCCGCGGTCCGCCGCTGGTGTGGTGGTGGGCTCGAAGCGTTGCGGGCGCATCAGCGTGAGATCGACGAGCTGAATGTCTACCCGGTGCCCGACGGTGACACCGGCACCAACCTGGTGCTCACGCTCACCGCGGCCCGGGAGGCGCTGGAGCAGGAGACGCCGGAGCCGGAGGAGTCCGGGGCGGCGAGCACAGCGGTGAGCCGGCTGATGCGGCGGATGGCGCGTGGCGCGCTGCTCGGCGCCCGCGGCAATTCCGGGGTCATCGTGTCGCAGATCCTGCGGGGGATGGCGGACACCTTCGCCACCGCGGTGGCGGTGCGCGGCAGCGAGCTGGCCCGGGCGTTGCGCACGGCGACCGACGCGGCCTATGCCGCGGTCGCCCGGCCGGTCGAGGGCACGGTCCTCTCGGTCGTCGCGGCCGCCGCCGAGGGCGCCGGCCGCATCAAATCCGAC
>NZ_JBEZZB010000235.1:0-12294 GCF_040638955.1 Actinoplanes sp. NPDC024001 | reverse complement strand
CGCCCGGCGATCCAGGCGGCGGCCGCGGCGACGGTGAGGGCGGCGTCGCGCCAGCCGGGGGTGGGGCCGAACCGCAGCGACGCGAGACCGGCGACCACCGCGGCGGCGCCGAGCGCGACAGCGTGCTGCAGGGCCAGGTGCAGGGTGCGGCGCAGCGAATGCCGGATCCGCACGCCGGCGACGGTCACCGCGACCAGCTGGACGGCCATCGCCGGCGGTCCGCCCCAGGCCAGCAGGATCGCGAAGGTGAAGCAGATGGAGGGCAGGATGACCGCGCTGGCGCGGCGGCCGGGCACCAGATAGGGGCGGGCGTCGACGACGATCGCGAGCACGGCCATCGTCCAGAACGCGGGCGGGAGGCCGGCGAACGAGCCGGGGTCGGCCGCCCACAGGGTCAGCGCGCCGGCGACGGCGACGGTCGTCGTGATGAGAACGGTGCGCCGGTGGCGCGGGCCGGTCAGCTCGGAACCGGTCCGGACCGCCTCGGGGGCGGTCCGGAATCCAGGCATGCGGGGGCGAGCGGCATCCATGCGACCTCCACGATGGCCTCGATCACCGATCGCCTACACCATAGATCCATATGGTGTTTTTTGCTCTTAAGCACCTATGCGTTACTAAACCGTCATAAGCATCCAGACGTGATAACGGTCACGATTCGCCCAAACGGGTGACCAGCCTCAGGCGCCCTCGGCGACCGCGCGAGCCGCCTCCGGGCCGTCAGCGAGCAGCACCGCGAAACCCGCCTCGTCCAGCACCGGCACCTTGAGCGCGAGGGCCTTGTCATACTTGCTCCCGGGGTTGTCGCCGACCACCACGAACCCGGTCTTCTTCGACACCGAACCGCTCACCTTGCCGCCGCGCGACGTGATCGCCTCGGCGGCCTGGTCACGGGTGTGGCTGCCGAGTGTGCCGGTGACCACCACGGTCAGGCCCTCCAGCGGGCGCGGACCGGTCTCCACCCGCTCGTCGGCCATCCGCACCCCGGCCGCCCGCCACTTGGCGACGATCTCGCGGTGCCAGTCGACGGCGAACCACTCGCGCAGGCTGTCGGCGATGGTCGGGCCGACACCCTCGACCGAGGCCAGCGGGTCGACCACCTTGGCCTTGCGCTTGCTGCCCTCCGCCGGCTCGGGAGCGACCGGCCGGGTGGCCACCACCGCCTCGATCGCCTCCATCGAGCCGAACTCGCGGGCCAGCGCCTGCGCGGCGGTCGGCCCGACGTGGCGGATGGAGAGTGCCACCAGCACCCGCCACAGCGGGCGGTCGCCCTTGACGGCCGCCAGATTCTCCAGCAGCTTCACCGCGTTGGTGCCGAGGCTGCCGTCCTGGTTGACGAAGAACGGCGACCGGCGAAGATCCTCCTCGGTGAGCGCGAACAGGTCGCCCTCGTCGGTGACGATCCCGGAGTCGAGCAGCGCCTGCGCCGCTTTCCACCCCAGCACCTCGATGTCGAGCGCGTTGCGCGAGGCCAGGTGGAAGACGCGCTCGCGCAGCTGGGACGGGCAGGACCGGGTGTTGGGACACCGGATGTCGACGTCGCTCTCCTTGGCCGGCGCGAGCGGCGTGCCGCAGGCCGGGCACTCGGTCGGCATGACGAACGCGCGGGCGTCGTCGGGCCGCAGGTCGACCACCGGGCCCAGGATCTCGGGGATCACGTCACCGGCCTTGCGCAGCACCACCGTGTCGCCGATCAGCACGCCTTTGCGCACCACCTCCTGCGCGTTGTGCAGGGTGGCCTGGGCGACTGTGGAGCCGGCCACCTTCACCGGCTCGAGAATCGCGTAGGGCGTGACCCGGCCGGTGCGACCGACATTCACCGCGATGTCGAGCAGCTTGGTGTTGACCTCCTCCGGCGGGTATTTGAACGCGATCGCCCACCGGGGTGCCCGGCTGGTCGAACCGAGCCGGCCCTGGATGGCGACCGAGTCGACCTTGATCACCACACCGTCGATCTCGTGCTCGACGTCGTGCCGGTGCTCCGCGTAATAGGCGATGAACTCGCGCACGCCGGCCATGTCGTCGACCAGCTTCCACCGCTCGCTGGTGGGCAGGCCCCAGGCTTTGAGCGCCGCATAGGCGTGCGACTGCGAGGTGGGCGCGAACCCGTCGCGGGCGCCGATGCCGTGCACCACCATGCGCAGGCCGCGGGACGCGGTGATCCGCGGATCCTTCTGCCGCAGGCTGCCGGCGGCCGCGTTGCGCGGGTTGGCGAACGCGTCCTTGCCCTGCTCGACGAGCGAGGCGTTGAGGTCGGCGAAGGCCTCGGCCGGGAAATAGATCTCGCCGCGCACCTCGAGCAGATCGGGCACGTCGTCGCCGGTCAGCCGCTCCGGGATCTCGCGGATGGTGCGCACGTTGGGCGTGACGTCCTCACCGGTGCGCCCGTCGCCGCGGGTGGCGCCGCGGACCAGCCGGCCTTTCTCATAGGTCAGGTTGATCGCCAGGCCGTCGACCTTGAGCTCGCAGAGGAACTGGACCGGGCCGCCCGCGTCACGCGCCGTGCGCTCGGCCCAGGCCGCCAGCTCGGCGTCGTCGAAGACGTTGTCCAGCGACATCATGCGCTCGGCGTGCTCGACCGGGGTGAACAGCGTCGAGAAGGTGCCGCCCACATTCTGCGTGGGCGAGTCGGGCGTGCGCAGCGCCGGGAACTCGGCCTCCAGCGCCTCCAGCTCGCGCAGCAGCACGTCGAAATCGTGGTCCGAGATCGTCGGTGCGTCGAGCACGTAATAACGATATTGATGGCCGCGGATCTCGTCGGCGAGCTCGGCATGCCGGGCACTGGCCTGCGACGTCGGATCCTTGCCCGCCGCCACCTCCAGCTCGGGTGTGGACTCTTCGACCACAGACTTTTCCACCACCGAGAACCTCCGTGTCAGTGAACCTAGAAGGCACGGTAGTCCCCACCACTGACAAAAAAGTGTCTACACCTCGGCGATGCGGCGGCCGGCCTCCGTGCACGCCTTGAGCAACGCGCGGGCGTACCCGATGGGTGCTCCCGCCAGGCCGCAGGCCGGCGTGATCACCACCTGCTGCGGCAGGCGCGCGGCAGGAAAGCCCAGCCGGCTCCAGAGGCCGCGCACCCGCTCCGCGATCTTCTTGGAGTCGGGACGCGCCGTGCCGATGGTGGCCGCGGCGCCGGCGAAGATCCCCAGCCCGGCCTCGATCGCCTCACCCAGCGGGTCGAGGTCCTTGACCAGCGAGAGGTCGAGAGCGACCGCGGCCGCCCGGGCGTCCCGCACCAGCTGCAGTGGCAGGTCCGGCGCGCAGCAGTGCAGCACGACGGGCGCGTCGACCGCCTCCACCACGGTGCGCAGGCGCGTCGCGGCGTCCGGTGCGTCGACCTCGCGGTAGGCCGAGAGCCCGCTCTCGGTCGGCACCTGACCGGCGAGCACCGCCGGCAGCGACGGCTCGTCCAGCTGGAGCAGCACCGAGGCGCCCGGGACCCGCTTGCGGACATCGGCGACGTGCCGCCGCAGCCCCTCGGCCAGCGAGTCGGTGAGATCACGCACGGCGCCCGGGTCCCGCAGCATCCGGCCGCCGATCGGCAGGTCCAGGCCGGCCGCGAGCGTCCACGGGCCGGCCGCTTGGATCTTCAGCGGCCCGGTGTAGCTGTCGGCCTGCTCGGTGAGCTGGTCCAGATCGCGTTCCAGCAGGTCGGCCGTGCGGCGCAGGTCCTTGCCGGGCCGGGAGGCGATCTGCCAGCGGCCCGCGTAGAGCTGCACCGGCAGCTCCACCAGGAACCCGGCGCTCCGGCCGATCATGTCGGCGCCCGGGCCGCGGGCCGGCAGCTCGGGCAGGTGCGGCAGGTCGGGCAGCTCGCCGAGGACGATCCGCTGCGCCTCGGCGATGTCGGTGCCGGGCAGCGAGCCGATGCCGGTCGCGACGCCCGCCGGCCAGGGGAAGTCAGGCATGGGCGGACGCCCGGGTGCCCGCGGTGATCGTCGCCGAGCCGAGCACGACGTCGCCGGCCGGGTCCGGCCGGTAGGCGACGATCGCCTGCCCGGCGGCCACACCCCGAGCCGGGGACTCGAGCCGGGCGGTCAAGCCGTCGTCAGTGACGGAGACCGAGGCTGCCACCACTTCGCCGTGGGCCCGCAGCTGCACCTCGCACGACACATCTGTCGAAATCTCGTGCCAGATCGGGCGCTCGGCCCGCACCACGTCGACTTCCAGATCCTCGCGCGGGCCGACGGTCACCGTGTTCGTCACCGGGGTGATCGACAGCACGTAGCGCGGGCGGCCGTCGGCGGCGGGAACCCGCAGGTCCAGGCCCTTGCGCTGGCCGATGGTGAACCCGTACGCCCCGTTGTGGGTGCCCAGCTTCTCCCCACTGCGCCCGTCGACGATGTCACCGGGAGCCGAGCCGAGCCGGCTCTCCAGGAACCCGCGGGTGTCGCCGTCCGAGATGAAGCAGATGTCGTGGGAATCCGGCTTGTCGGCCACGGCCAGCCCGCGCTCAGCGGCCTCCGCCCGCACCTGCTCCTTGGTCGAGTCACCGAGCGGGAAGATCGCCCGGTCCAGCTGCGCACGCGTCAGCACGGCCAGCACGTAGGACTGGTCCTTCGCCAGGTCGACACTGCGGCGCAGCAGGCCGTCGGCGCCCAGCCGGGCATGGTGGCCGGTCACCACCGCGTCGAAGCCCAGGGCGACGGCCCGGTCCAGCACCGCGGCGAACTTGATCTTCTCGTTGCAGCGCAGGCACGGGTTCGGCGTGCGGCCCGCCGCGTACTCGTTCACGAAGTCGTCGACGACGCTGTCGTGGAACTCCTCGGCCATGTCCCACACGTAGAACGGGATGCCGATCACATCGGCGGCCCGGCGCGCGTCCCGGGAATCCTCCAGGGTGCAGCAGCCGCGCGCGCCGGTCCGGAACGTCTGAGGGTTACGCGCCAGCGCCAGGTGCACACCGGTGACGTCGTGACCGGCGTCACGGGCGCGCGCGGCGGCGACCGCGGAATCGACACCACCCGACATGGCCGCAAGAACTCGCATCCTCGAAGCCTATCTGGGCGTCTTCCAGGCCCCGGCCCGGCGGGCCCGCTCCACCGCGCCCGGCAGCGCCGCGAGCAGGGCGTCGACGTCGGCCGTGGTGCTGTCGTGCCCGAGCGTGAAGCGCAGCGAGGACCGGGCCCGGGCGTCGTCGGCGCCCATCGCCAGCAGCACGTGGCTCGGCTGCGCCACCCCGGCCGAGCAGGCCGAGCCGGTCGAGCAGTAGACGCCCTGCGCGTCCAGGAGCAGCAGCAGCGCGTCGCCCTCGCAGCCCGGGAAGGAGAAGTGCGCGTTGCCGGGCAGTCGCTCCGGCACCGCCCCGTTCAAGATCGCGTCGGGGACCGCCGCACGGACCCGCGCCACCAGGTCGTCGCGGAGGGCGGAAAGACGTGCCGCGCTCTCCTGCTGGGTCTTCACCGCGGCCTCGACCGCCGTGGCGAACGCCACCACGCCGGGAGTGTCCAGCGTGCCGGACCGCACGTCGCGCTCCTGGCCGCCGCCGTGCAGCAGCGGCGTGCACGGCACGTCCCGCCCGAGCAGCAGCGCGCCCACCCCGACCGGCCCGCCGACCTTGTGCCCGGTCACGGTGAGCGCGGCGGCGCCGCTGGCCGCGAAGTCCACCGGGATCTGGCCGATCGCCTGCACCGCGTCGGTGTGGAACGGAACACCCGCCTCAGCCGCCAACCGGGCCAGCTCGGCGATCGGCTGCACCGTGCCGACCTCGTTGTTCGCCCACTGGACGCTGACCACGGCGAGCTCGGCGCCGTGCTCGGCGATCAGCTCGGCCAGGGTTTCCGGCGCCACCCGGCCGGTGCCGTCCACCGGCAGCGAGGTCACCACGGCGCCCTCCTGCCGGCCGAGCCAGTCGGCCGCGTCCAGCACCGCATGGTGCTCCACGGCCGAGGCCACCACCCGGGTCCGCGCCGGCTGCGCCGAACGCCGCGCCCAGAAGATGCCCTTGACCGCGAGGTTGTCGCTCTCCGTCCCGCCGCCGGTGAGGATCACCTCGGAGGGACGCGCGCCGAGCGCCGCCGCGATCCGCTCCCGAGACTCCTCGACCAGGCGCCGGGCGCCGCGCCCGGCGGCATGCAGGGACGACGGATTGCCGACCTCCCTCGCCGCGGCGACATAGGCGTCGAGCGCGGCGGGAAGCATCGGCGTGGTCGCCGCGTGATCCAGGTAGGCCATCACGTTCAGCTTAGGCCGTCTTTCTGTGCCGGCTCTCTGCCGTCCACCGCTGAAGATCAAAACCATTCGACGTACGGGTGGGTACGGCCCCGTGGCTGTCCGGGCGACCTGGGTGCCACACCGGGCCGATCCGCCGCCGCCGGGCTGATGCGGTGGTCCATGTCACCCCTCGACCACCAGCAACCCGAGCCGCCCTCACCACCCCCACCCCCAGCCAGCCAAGCCGGCTGCCCCGAGGAGCAGACCTCCCCCGGCCGAGCCAACGCTAGACACCAGCCAGGCCAGCGAGCTGCCCCACAGAGCTGCCCCGACCGGCCCAAGCAACACTGAGCACCAGCCAGGCCACCAGGCTGCCCAACAGAGCCGCACCCCACCGACCCAAGCAACACTGAGCACCAGCCAGGCCACCAGGCTGCCCAACAGAGCTGCACCCGACCGGCCCACGCGACACCCAGCGTCAGCCGGGCGAGCGGGCTGGCGCGCAGGGCTGCATTCGAGCGGCCCACGCGACACCCAACGCCAGCCAGGCCAACGGGCCGGCACGCAGGGCTGCATTCGAGCGGCCCACGCGACACCCAACGCCAGCCAGGCCAACGGGCCGACACGCAGGGCTGCATTCGAGCGGCCCACGCGACACCCAGCGCCAGCCAGGCCAACGGGCTGACGCGCAGGGCTGCATTCGAGCGGGCCACGCGACACTCAGCGCCAGCCAGGCCAACGGGCCGGCACGCAGGGCTGCATTCGAGCGGGCCGGAGGGCGCTCGGCGGCGGCCGGGTGAGTGGGGGGCGGCCGGGGCAGGGCGCGGTGGGTGAGGGGACGTTGGGCGTGAGCCGGAGGGAAGGGGGGTGGTGGGGCGGGGGCGTTGGGGAGGGGAGGCACGGGCGGGGTGGCTGCGGTTGGGGAGGTGTGGGTCGTACCGGGAAGAAAGCGAACGGCCCGGCGGAGGACCGCCGGGCCGTTCGGGGAAGGGGGTGCTTACTTGCGCTTGCGGATCTCGTCGGCCGCCTGCGGGATGATCTTGAAGAGGTCGCCCACCACGCCGTAGTCGGCGAGTTCGAAGATCGGGGCCTCGGGGTCCTTGTTGACCGCGACGATGGTCTTCGAGGTCTGCATGCCGGCCCGGTGCTGGATCGCGCCGGAGATGCCGAGCGCGACGTAGAGCTGCGGCGACACGGTCTTGCCGGTCTGGCCGACCTGGAACTGGTGCGGGTAGTAGCCGGAGTCGACCGCCGCGCGGGACGCGCCGACCGCGCCGCCGAGCAGGTCGGCGAGCTCCTCGACCAGCTTGAAGTTGTCGGCGTTGCCGACGCCGCGGCCGCCGGAGACGACGATCGAGGCCTCGGTGAGCTCGGGGCGGGAGCCCTTCTGCTCGGCGACCCGCTCGACGACCTTGGTCAGCTTGTCCTGGTCGGACACGGCGACGGTCAGCTGCTCGACCGCAGGCGACGCCGCGGCGGGCTCGGGGGTGACCGAGTTCGGGCGGATCGTCACGATCGGCAGACCGCGGGTGACCTTGGACTTGACGATGGTGGAGCCGGCGAAGACCACCTGGGTGGCGGTGCCGTCGGCCTCGACCGCGACCGCGTCGGTGAGCAGGCCGTTGTCCAGCTTGACCGCCAGGCGACCGGCGATCTCCTTGCCCTCCTGGGTGGAGCCGAGCAGCACGGCGGCCGGCTGCACCCGCTTCACCAGCTCGGCGACCACGGTGGCCTTGGGCGCCACCAGGTAGCCGTCGATCTCGTCGCCCTCGGCGGCGTAGATCTTCTCGGCGCCGTACTCGGCGAGCTTCGGAGCGAGCGCCTCGGCGGCACCCGCGCCACCCAACACCACCGCGGACGGCGAACCCAGTCCACGGGCGATGGTCAGCATCTCGAGCGTGACCTTCTTGACGCCGAACGCCTGCGTGGCCTCGACGACGACCAGTACCTCAGCCATGACGAAAACCCCTTCTCAGACGAACTTCTCGGTGGCGAGGTACGCGACGAGCTGCTCGCCGCCGTTGCCCTCGTCGGTGATCTTGGTGCCGCCGGAGCGGGGCGGGCGCTTCGAGAACTCGATGACGGCGCTCGTGGCGCCGGCGAAGCCGACCTCCTCGGCGGAGACACCCAGGTCGCCGAGGGACAGGCTCTGCACCGGCTTCTTCTTGGCGGCCATGATGCCCTTGAAGGACGGGTACCGCGGCTCGTTGATGGTGTCCCAGACGCTCACGACCGCCGGCGTGGAGGCGGTGAGAACCTCGTAGCCCTCTTCGCTCTGCCGTTCGATGGTCAGCTGCGAACCGTCCACGGTCAGCTTCCGGGCGCCGGTCAGGGCGGCCACGCCCAGGCGCTCGGCCAGCATGTGCGGGACGACCTGCACGCGGCCGTCGGTGGACTCGGCGCCACAGAGGATCAGGTCGGCGTTGAGCTGGCCGAGGGCCGCCGCCAGCACCTTGGAGGTCGCCACCGCGCAGGAGCCGTGCAGCGCGTCGTCCTGCACGTGCACCGCCTTGTCGGGGCCCATGGAGAGCGCCTTGCGGATCGACTCGGTCGCGCCGGCCGGGCCGACCGTCAGCACGGTCACCTCGCCGCCGTGCGCTTCCTTGATCTTCAGCGCTTCCTCGATGGCGTACTCGTCCATCTCGTTGATGACGTTGCTCGCCGAGCTGCGCTCGACAGTGTTGTCGCTCGCGCTCAGGGTGCGCTCGGCACCGGAGTCGGGTACCTGCTTGACCAGTACGACGATATTCATCGCGCTCCTACGACCCTCCTGTATTGAACGCACCGTTGCGGTCGACCCTGTTCGCCGGCCGGCTGTGCCTGGCGGCGGACATGTCAGCCAGGTTACCCGTCAGTAGCTTCGGTGTTGCCGGCCACCCAGAGTGACACACCTCACCCACGGCCCGATCGAGATCGCTACAGTGGCGACGAGGAGGTGTCAGACATGTCCGGCCAAAACGCCTCGCTGGTGGACGGTACGAGTCCGCCTGCGTCCCATATTCCCCCACACCCCACCGACGTCGAGCCGCAGTCCCATGGTCGCGCCGGCCCGGACTCCCCGTGGTGCCGGTGCGGGCGCCCGCGCGAGGCCTGCGTCAGTGACGAAGTCCGCATTCTCTGGAACCACCTTCTCGACCCGATAGGTCAATAATCAGCGGGTGTTCGGTGGCCTGACGCAGTGGTTCGACCCGGCGCGCGAGTCCGAGCAGGGGACCACGCCGGATTACCGGTTCTCGCTGGCCAACGAACGGACCTTCCTGGCCTGGATCCGCACCGGGCTGGCCCTGATCGCCGGTGGCCTGGCCTGCGCGCAGTTCCTGCCGCCGCTGCCGGTGAACCATCTGCGCGAGATCATCGCGATCCTGCTGCTGGTGCTGGGCGGGCTGGTCGCGTTGCGCGCGGTCGACCACTGGGCGCGCACCGAGCGGGCCATGCGGCTGGGCACGGCCCTGCCGCGCTCGCGGTTCCCGGCGATCCTCGCCATCGTGGTCGCCCTGGGCGCGGTGGTCCTGGTGATCGCGGTGCTGATCCAGGTGTTCTGAGATGAGCCGGTGCCGCGTCCACTCCGGCGATCCGGGCGCCTGCCCGGCCGAGCCGCGTGACCCCGGCGCCTCCCCGGAGCGGACCCGGCTCGCCTGGCGGCGTACCGGGCTGTCCGCGGCGGCGGTGGCGCTGCTCGCCACCCGGCCCGCCTTCGCGCCCGAGGCCGGGCCCGCGCAGTGGCTGGTCGCCTCGGCCGCGATGATCGGCTGGGCGGCGATGGTGGCCGTCGCGCTGCACCGGGCCCGCGGCCTGCGAGCCCGTTTTCCGGCCGCCGCACCCCGGTCGGTACGCGCCTACGCGCTGATCGCGGCGACCCTCGCGGTCCTCGGTGGATGGGTTGTCATGCTCTGATCGTCGCCGACACGCCGTACGCGGGGCATCATTGCGGCATGGTCCGGTTGTTCATCTTTCTGGCAGCGGTGGCGCTCGTCCTGCTCATCCTGGCCCTCATCAGCGGCCTGGCGGCGGAACGCGTCCGGAACATGCCGCGCGCCCTGTGGATCCTGGTGATCCTTCTCATCCCCATCGCCGGTCCGATCGCCTACCTCGTGTGGGGCCGCCCGGTCGCCCGTGCCGCCAAGCGCCCGGCACCGCGCCCCTCCTCCCCGGACGACGACCCGGACTTCCTGCGCTCCATGGACACCGAGCAGTCCCGCCGCGAGCGCGACCTGCTCGACCAGTGGGAACGCGACCTCAACAAGGACGACGAGCAGCAGACCTAGGCGAGGTTCGAGCTGCGGGGATAGACGTCGGCCGGGTCCGTCAGGACGTTCACCAGGTATGGGACGCCGGCCTCGAAAGCGCGCCGCAGGGCCGGCCCGATCTCGGCGGACTTCTCGACGGTCTCGCCGGCACCGCCGAGCGCCCGGACCACCTCGTCGTAACGCAGACCCGGCTGCAGGTCGGCGGCGACGTCGTAGCCGTACATCGCGCGCATCGGGTGTTTCTCCAGGCCCCAGATGCCGTTGTTGCCGACCACGATCACCACGGGCAGCCGCTGCCGGGCCAGGGATTCGGCGTCCATCAGGGAGAAGCCGGCCGCGCCGTCGCCCATCAGGACGCAGATCTGCCGGTCGGGATAGGTGACCCGGGCGCCCATCGCATAACCCAGGCCGGTGCCGAGGCAACCGTACGGGCCGGGGTCGAGCCAGGTGCCGGGCTGGGCCGGCTCCAGGTAGCGCCCGGCGTACGAGACGAAGTCGCCGCCGTCACCGATGGTCACCGCGTCCGGGGCCAGCACCTTGCGCAGCTCGCCGTAGACCCGGGCCGGCCGGATCGGGTCGGTCTCGGCGGCCATCGCCTCGGCGTCGCGGGTCTGCGCGGCGTCCTCGGCCGTCCGCAGCCCGGACACCCAGTCCTCGTGGTCGGCCCGGTCGCCGGGATGCTCGGCGATGGCGGCCAGGATGCGCCGCAGGTCACCGGCGGGCGACACGGCCGGGGTCACGTGACCGGCCCGCTGACCGGGCTCGTCCACGATGTGCACCACCTGAGCCGCGCCGAAGTCGCCGAAGCCGAGCCGGAAGTCCAGCGGTGTGCCGACGACGGCGATCACGTCGGCCTCGCTCATGGCGGCCCGCCGGGCCCGGGAGAACGCCAGCGGGTGCCCCGGCGGCAGGGCCCCGCGGCCCATGCCGTTGGCGAAGACCGGCACCCGCAGCGCCTCGGCGGCGGCACGCAGCTCGGCCACCGCGTCGCCGGCCCAGACGTCCGAACCGGCGATGATCACCGGGCGTTCGGCGCCGGCCAGCAGTGCGGCGGCGCGGCGCACCTCGTCCGGATCGGCTTCCAGGACCGGGACGGCCGGAACACCCGGCTGGGCCGTCTCGGCGGTGGAGAAGAGCACCTCCACCGGCACGTCGAGGAAGACCGGCCCGCGGTGCGGGGTGAGCGCGGCGGTCAGCGCGGCGCCGATCTCACCGGGGATGTTCTCGGTGGCGGTGACCGTCGCCGCGTACTTGGTGACCGGGGCGACCAGCGGCACGTGGTCGAGCTCCTGGAGGCTGCCGGAACCCCAGCGGTGCGCCGGCGCCCGGCCGCCCAGCACCAGCACCGGCGAGGCGTTGAAGTGGGCGCTGGTCAGCCCGGAGATGCCGTTGGTCACCCCGGGACCGGCGGTGAGCACGGCCAGGCCGGGGCGGCGCCGCAGCTTCGCCACCGCCTCGGCGGCGAAGACCGCGGACTGCTCGTGCCGCACGTCGTAGATGCCGAAGCCGGACTCGTGGGCGGCCGTGTAGAGCGGGAACACGTGCCCACCGGAGAGGGTGAACATCTCGGTCACCCCGTAGGCCCGCAGTGCGGCGAGCGCGAGTTCCCCGCCATGGCCCTCGATCGCACCGGTCACGCGCTCACCCTTTCGTCTATCTCCAGCCGAGCAGTTCCGCCAGGTCCTCGAAGACGGCGACGGCGTCCTGGTCCAGCGGTTTGCCGTTGGCGTAGCCGTAGGCGAAGACCAGCGCGACGAGCGGCACCACGATCATCGTGAGCACGCTGAGCAGGATCTGCATCGCCCGCATGAACCTGCCGCGACCCCGTTTCGGGCGCGCGGCCTCCGGTCGCTGCTGCGGCGGCGCGGCGGCCACGGCCCGCGCCGACGCG
>NZ_JBEZZB010000234.1:0-12365 GCF_040638955.1 Actinoplanes sp. NPDC024001 | reverse complement strand
GCGAGCTGCCGCGCCCAGCGCCGGGCCAGCGGCAGGTCCCCGGCGCCGAGGGCGGCCTCGGTGGCGTCGCCGAGCGCGTCGAGCAGCTCGTGGGTGCCGGCCGGGCTGGGCGGCGCCGACGCGAGCAGGGTGACCCGGCGGCGGGCCGTGGCGGCCGTGCCGAAGGTGTCCCCGCTCCAGCTCAGGGCGCCGGTGAGCGCGCCGAGCGCGGCCGACTGGGCGAGCGGGTCGCCGGTGCGCCGGGCCAGCTCGACGGCTCGGCGCGCGGCCGCGAGCGTGTCCGGCGCCTCGTTCTCGGCCGGGCCCTGCACCGAGCCGAACGCGTCGGCGAGCACTCCGGCCTCGGCCAGCGCCACGGCCGCCAGCGCGGCCGGGTCGTCGCCGGCCAGCTGCCGGGCGTCGACGATCAGCGCGACGGTCTCCTCGTGCGACGGCAGGCGCTCGAACTTGCCGGAGAACCGGTAGGCGTCGGTGGCGGCGACGGCCAGGTCACGGGCCGCTCCGGCGGTGTCACCCGCGCCGCGGGCGGCCTCGGCGGCCGCGAGCTTCAGCCGGAACATGTCGTCGCCGCGCATCCGGCACGCGGCTGCCGCCGCGGCCTGCCGCAGCATCGCCGCCGCGCCGGCCGGGTCGTCCGCGAGCGCGGCCGCCTGCTCGAAGCGCTGCTGCGATTCACTGATCAACGTACGCGTGAACGCCAGTTCCGCCAGCGCCCGCGCCAGCCGGTACGCGTCCGTGCGCAGGCCGGGCCGGGGTGCCGCCCACGCCAGGGCGGCCCGCAGGTCGTCGGCGACACGGTCGAACCGGGCTCGCCAGTCCGGCCCGGTTCCGGCCAGGCCGGCGGCCTCCGCGAGGCACCAGAGCAGGTGCCGCGAGCGGGTGTCGTCGAGTTCCCCGGCGGCGGCGAGCTGCTCCGTCCCGTACTGCCGGATGGTCTCCAGCGCCCGGTACTCGGTGCCGCGCTCGGTGGCGGTCACCGCCAGCAGGCTCTGCTCGGCGAGCCGGGCCAGCCCGTCGGCGACGACCATCGGCTCGCTCCCGGTGACCCGGGCGGCCGCCGGCACGGTGAACGGGGCCACGAACACCGCGACGCGGCGCAGCAGCGCCCGGTCGTCCGGCTCCAGCAGCGCGTGGCTCCAGTCCAGCGCCGCGCGGACCGAGCGGTGCCGGTCGTCGGCACGGGGCCCACCGGCGAGCAGCCGCAGCTGGTCGGCGAGTGCGGCGGCCAGCCCGTCCGGGCCGAGGGTGGGCCAGCGGGCGGCGGCCAGCTCGATCGCCAGGGCGACCCCGTCGAGCCGGTGGCAGACGGCGGCGATCTGCTCGTGCAGGGCGGCCGGCGGCGGCCCGCCGACCGAGGCGGCCCGGTCGAGGAAGAGCGCGACCGCGTCGGAGTCGCCGTCGCCGGTCAGCGACAGCGGCGGCACCGGGTAGACCCGCTCGAACGGCACCATCAGCCGGGCCCGGCTGGTCGCCAGCACGCTCAGCCCGGGGGAGGCGGCCAGCAGCCGCTCCAGGAACGGGGCCACGCCGTCGCGGACGTGCTCGCAGTTGTCCAGCACCAGCAGGGCGCGCCGGTCGGCGAGCCCGGCCGCCACCGACTCGTCCAGGCTCTGCCCGGGTTGCTCGCCGAGGCCCAGCGCGCCCGCGACCGCGCCGGCGATCCGGCCCGGGTCGGTGACCGGGACCAGGTCGGCGAACCACACCCCGTCCGGGAACTCGCCGGCGACGTCGGCGGCGACCCGCAGCGCCAGCCGGGTCTTGCCGACCCCGCCGGGGCCGACCGCGGTCACCTGCCGGTGCTTTTTGATCATCTCGGCGAGGGCGGCGCGCTCCGCGAGCCGGCCGACGAACGTGGTCAGCGGGGTGGGCAGCACCGGCGCCGCGGCCCGCCCGGCCGGCGCCGCCGCGGCCGCCCGCTGCGCGAGCGCCCGCCGGTCGGTGACGTTCAGCTTGCGCAGCAGCGACGAGACGTGGCTCTCCACGGTACGCACGGAGATGAACAGCTGTGCCGCGATCTCGGCGTTGCTCAGGTGCCGTCCGACCAGCGTCAGCACCTCGCCCTCCCGGGCCGAGATCTCCTCCGTCGCTACCATGGCGCCGATTGTTCCCTACCGGTCCGCCGCCTTCGATCCGTGCCGCTTTCCGTGGCCGGCACGGATGCCCGCCGGGGTGCGGCGCGGCGAGGTTGAGCCCATGAACGAACTGCGCTCCGACGTACGCTCCTGGGCCGCCTCGATCGCCCGGCTGCGGCGCAACCCGGTGTTGCGCCGGGTGCTGCCCGCCACCCTGGTCTCCGCGCTCGGTGACGGCCTGAGCCTGGTGGCGGTCGCCTGGCTGGCGGTGCAGATCGCACCGGCGGGGCAGGCCGGGGTGTGGACCGGGCTGGCCGTGGCCGCGTACGCGCTGCCGGCGCCGCTCGGGGTGATCCTGCTGGCCCGGCCGATGCGCGGGTTGCGTGCCTCGCAGCTGATGGCGGCGGACGCCGCCCTGCGCGCGGTCGCGCTGGGCGCGGTCGCGATCCTGGCGGTGACCGGCACGCTCGACCCGGTGGTGTACGTGCTGCTGCTCGCCGCCTCCTCGGTGCTGCACGCCTGGGGCAGCGCCGGCGCCTACACGCTGATCGCCGAGGTGCTGCCGGACGAGCAGGACCGGGTCACCGGCAACTCGCTGCTGTCCACGTTCACCCAGGCCTCGTTCGTGATCGGCCCGGCCGTGGCCGGCGCGCTGACCGCGGTGGCCGGGCCCGGCTGGGTGATCGGCCTGGACGCGGCGAGCTTCGCCGTCCTGGCGCTGGTCGCCCGGTCGGTCCCGGCCCGGCAGGCCGGCGACGGGGTGCCGCCGGCGGAGTCCACCGCGGGCGCCTGGCGCACCATCCTGGACCGGCCGCAGCTGCTCGGGCTGATCGCCGTGACCTGCGGGTTCTTCTTCCTCTACGGCCCGGTCGAGGTGGCTCTGCCGATCCACGTCGCGCACGGCCTGAACGGCTCGCCCGGCCTGCTCGGCCTGTATTGGACGGTGTTCGGCATCGGCGCGACGATCGGTGCGCTGGGCGCGTCGCTGTTGCGGCGGCGTCCACCGTGGCAGGTGGTGGTCGCGATCATCGTCGGCTGGGGCGCCGCGCTGCTGCCGATCGGCCTCACCGACGCGGTGCTGCCCGGGATGATCGGCCTCGCGGTCGGTGGCCTGATCTACGGCCCGTTCACCGCGATCTCCACGGCGCTGTTCCAGAGCAGCACCCCACCGCACGCGCTGAGCCGGGTGCTGGCCGCGCGTACCGCCCTGACCACGCCGTCGACCGCGCTGGGCACGCTGGTCGGCGGGCCGGTCGTCACCGCGCTCGGCGGCCGCCTGACGCTGCTGCTGTCCGGCCTGCTCACCGTCGCTCTCGGGCTGGCCGCCGCGGCCGTGCTGAACCTGGCACGGAGCCGGTGATCCGTGCCGCGTTCCGTGGTCACCACGGATGCCCCCGTACCGCCCCCGGCGACAAGCTGGACGCACCTACCGAAGGAGCCAGTCATGAACGAGAACACCACCACCGAGCAGCGGTTCACCGACGAGGAGCGCGCCGCGATGAAGGAGCGCGCCAGCGAGGTGAAGGCGGCGCGCCGGGGCACGCGAGCCAAGGCGGACGCCGAGGGCGAGGTGCTCGCGAAGATCGCCGAGATGACGGACGCGGACCGGGTGATCGCCGAGCGCCTGCACGCCGTCGTCAAGTCGAACGCGCCGCAGTTCACCCCACGGCTCTGGTACGGGATGCCGGCCTACGCCCGCAACGGCAAGATCGTCTGCTTCTTCCAGCCGGCCGCGAAGTTCAAGTCCCGCTACGCGACGCTCGGCTTCAACGACGAGGCCCGGCTCGACGACGGCACCATGTGGCCGACCTCATTCGCGCTGACCGCGATGGACGCCGCCGCCGAGGAGCGGATCGGCGCGATCATCACGCAGGCGGTGAGTTGAGACCGCACACGACGATGGGCCCGCAGCCGGTTCGGCTGCGGGCCCATCTGCGTACTCGTCTCAGCGGACCCGGTCCAGCAGACGCTGCCAGCGGCTGCGCGGACGGCGCGTCTGAGCGTACTTACGGCCGCCGATCACACCGGACGCGGCGACCGCCGCGACGGCCAGAGCGGCCGCCGACGTGACGGCGGGGCGCTTGCGCGCGGCCTGGCCCGCCTGCTTGAGCCGGGAGCCGGCCAGCCGGTCCTGGGTGGCGTCGACGTCGGCGCGCAGAGCGTCGGAACCTGCGGCGATGTTCTGTCGGGCACCGACAGTGCTGTCGTAGGTAGTCATCGAATGCCTTCCCTGTGTTCATCGGTTGTTCCACTCTCGATATGCCCACCGGCCGCCGGGCTAACCATCGGTGCGCGCGGGCGTCGGTTGTACCGCTCTAGGTAACACCGGTGTCACGGTCGGTCATCGAGTCCTAGGGTCAGATCATGCCGATCGACGATGTTCCCCTGTCCCGGCGTGGCCTGCTGCGCGGCCTGCTGGCCGGCGCCGGAGCGGCCGGCCTGGCCGGCTGCTCCACACCGGTCGGCGCCGGACTGGCCAATACCGCGCTCGACCCGGGCACGGTCGAGTTCTGGGACCTGTTCGGCGGTGGCGACGGTGTCCGGATGCAGCAGATGGTCGCCAACTACCGGGCGGCCAACCCGGGCACCCCGGTCCAGGCCGTCACCCTGACCTGGGGCAACCCGTACTACACCAAGGTCTCCCTGGCGACCGTCGGCGACAAGCCACCGAACGTCGCGGTGTCGCACCTGACCCGGATGAAGACCCTGCAACAGGCCGGGCTGCTGCAGGAGCTGCGGCCCGCGGACCTGGCCCGGCACGGCATGGCCGCGGAGATGTTCAACCGCCGGGCCTGGGAGGCCGGGCTGATCGACGGCCGCGCCTACGCCATCCCCCTCGACACGCACCCGATCGTGCTGTTCTACAACACCGACATCTGCGGCGAGGCCGGCCTGCTCGACGACGCCGGCGCCCTGAAACCTCTGCGCGGCCCGGACGCGCTCACCGACGCTTTCGCCAAGGCCCAGCAGGTCACCGGGCAGTACGGCGCCACCCACGGCATCAACGCCGACCCGGCCACCTGCTGGCGGCTCTTCCACACCCTCTACGGGCAGCTCGGCGGCGAAGTGCTCGCCGACGACGGCACCCGGGTCGTGCTGGACGACGCCAAGGCCACGCAGGTGCTGGACTACCTGCGCACGCTCACCGTGGAGCGGCGGCTGCTGCCCGGCGCGATCGACTACCAGGGCGCCATCGCCCTGTTCGCGGCCGGCGGCTCCGGCTTCCACATCAACGGCGAGTGGGAGATCAGCACCTTCCAGACCGCCAAGATGCCGTTCGGGATGGCCTTGGTGCCGAACGTCTTCGGCGGCGACTACGTGGTGCACGCCGACTCGCACACGCTGGTGCTGCCGCGCCGCGACGACCAGAGCCGCGAGCAGCTGGACCTGTCGCTCGGGTTCGTCCGGTCCCTGCTCGACCAGAGCATGACCTGGGCCGAGGGCGGGCACGTGCCGACCTGGCTGCCGATCGCCGACAGCGCCGCGTACCGCGAGCTCACCCCGCAGTCGAACTACGCGCCCGCGGCCGACGCCGCGGTCTACGACCCGCCCGCCTGGTACACCGGGTCCGGCTCGAACTTCGAGAACGTCATGGGCTCGGCCGTCGGCGCCGTCGAGGGCGGCCAGCTCACCCCGCAGGCCGCGATCGCGCAGATGCGATCGCAGCTCTCCGCGCTCGCGGCCCTGCCGTCGCCGGTCTGAGGAGGTCGACGTGACGACGCTCACCGCACCCGGGCGCACCGAGGCCGAGGGCGCGCCCGCGGTACGCGGCACCGAGGAGCGACCCGGCCACGGCCGTCCCGCGCTGCTCATGATGGCCCCGTTCCTCGCCCTCTACCTGCTCTTCGTCATCGGGCCGGCGCTCTACATGGTCCTGATGAGCTTCTTCGACACCAGCCTCGTGCGCGAGGGGCTCGGCTCGTTCGCCGGGCTCCGCAACTACGCCGAGGCGTTCGGCGACCGCGCCTTCTGGGAGTCGATGTGGCACACCGTCTGGTTCACCATCCTGACCACACCGCCGCTGGTCGTGCTCGCCTTCGTGCTCGCGCTGCTGGCCGACCGGGTGCGGCGCGGACGGTGGTTCTTCCGGCTGGCGTTCTTCCTGCCGTACATCCTGCCGTCCGCGGTGGTCGCGCTGATCTGGATGTGGATCTACACGCCGGAGCTGGGGCTGCTCGGCCGGTTCGTCACCGCGCTGGGCTTCACCGAGCCCGGCTGGCTCGGCGACCCGGACGTGGCCATGTGGTCGCTCGCGCTGACCACGGTCTGGTGGACGCTCGGCTTCAACTTCGTGCTCTACCTGGCCGGCCTGCAGGACATCCCGCGCGACCTTTACGAGGCGGCCGCGATCGACGGCGCCGGGCCGCTCGCCCAGATCCGCCGGATCACCATCCCGATGCTGGCCCGCACCACGTCGCTGGTGCTGGTCCTGCAGGTGATCGCGTCGCTCAAGGTCTTCGACCAGATGTACATCATGACCAGCGGCGGGCCGAACTTCAGCACCCGCCCGGCGCTGGAGTACATCTACGACATCGGCTTCACCGACTTCCGGGTCGGCTACGCCTCCGCCGTGTCGACGCTGTTCTTCGTGCTCGTGCTGGCCGTCTCCGCGGTGTGGGTGCTGCTCACCCGGCGGCAGGAACAGAGGCTCTGATGACGACCACCGCCGTTGCCGTCACCCGCGCCGAGATCGACCGGCGGACCCGGCTGTTCAACGCGCTCTGCGCCGGGGTGCTGATCGCCTTCGCGCTGATCTGGCTGGTGCCGATCGCCTGGGCGGTGGACACCTCGATCAAGCCGAACGCGGAGACCACCAATCCCACCTGGGCGATCGAGAACCCGACGCTGGAGTCGTACCGCGCGCTGCTCGCCCAGGGCGACATCTGGAACTGGTACGCCTCCAGCTTCATCACCTCCACGCTGACCGCGGTGGCGACCGTGCTGACCGCCAGCATGGCCGCGTTCGCGCTGTCCCGGATGCGGTTCCGGTACCGGTGGCTGGTGTTCTGGTTCGTCCTGATCGGCATCATGATCCCGCAGCAGGTGCTGATGGTGCCGCAGTTCAAGGAGTTCGCCGCGCTGCAGCTGCTCAACACCTACTGGGCGGTGATCCTGCCGCAGGTGCCGGCCGCCATCGCGGTCTTCATCTTCAAGCAGTTCTTCGACGGCGTGCCGCACGAGCTGGACGAGGCGGCCCGGGTCGACGGCGCCGGCTTCTTCCGCACCTACTGGCGGGTGGTCCTGCCGCTGAGCCGGCCGGTGGTCGCCGCGGTCGCCATCTTCACCTTCGTCTGGAGCTGGAACAACCTGCTCTGGCCCCTGCTGGTGATGACCAACCCGAAACTGATGACCATCCCGGTCGGCCTCGCCACCGTGCAGGGCACCTACGGCATCCGGTACGCCGACACCATGGCCTCGGCCGTCCTCGGCGCGCTGCCGCTGGTCCTGCTCTTCCTGTTCTTCCAGCGCCGGATCGTCGAGGGCATCGCCGGCACCGGTCTGAAGGGCTGAGGCGCATGCACCACGCAGCGTTGAGCATCGACCCGCGGCTGACCGTCGCCGAGGTGGACCCGCGCCTGTTCGGCTCCTTCGTGGAGCACATGGGCCGCTGCGTCTACACCGGCATCCACGAGCCCGGCCATCCCACCGCCGGCGCCGAGGGGTTCCGCGACGACGTCGCCGAACTGGTCCGGGAGCTGGGCGTGCCGATCCTGCGCTATCCGGGCGGCAACTTCGTCTCCGGCTACACGTGGGAGGACGGCATCGGGCCGCGCGACCAGCGGCCGCGCCGGCTCGACCTGGCCTGGCGCTCGATCGAGACCAACCAGGTCGGCGTGGACGAGTTCCTGCGCTGGACCCGGGCGGTCGGCAGCGAGCCGATGCTGGCGGTCAACCTCGGCACCCGCGGCGTCGACGCGGCCCGCGCGCTGCTGGAGTACTGCAACCACCCGTCCGGCACAGCCTGGTCCGACCTGCGCCGCGCCAACGGGTCCGCCGAACCGTACGGCGTGCGCGTCTGGTGCCTCGGCAACGAGATGGACGGCCCCTGGCAGATCGGCCACAAGACCGCCACCGAGTACGGCCGGCTCGCCGCCGAGACCGCCAAGGCGATGCGGCGCGTCGACCCCACCGTCGAGCTGGCCGCCTGCGGCAGCTCGAACCGGCGGATGCCGACCTTCGGCGCCTGGGAGGCCACCGTGCTGGCCGAGACCTACGACCAGGTCGACTACATCTCCCTGCACAGCTATTACGAGCAGCACGGCGGCGACCGGGACAGCTTCCTCGCCAGCGCCGTCGACCTGGACCGCTTCATCGAGGAGGTGGTGGCCACCTGCGACCACGTGCGCGCCGTCGGCGGGCACCGCAAACGGATCGACCTGGCGGTCGACGAGTGGAACGTCTGGTACCAGAGCCGATTCCCGGGCGAGGAGAACCTGGACTGGGCCGAGGCACCCCGGCTGATCGAGGACACCTACTCGGTGGCCGACGCGGTAGTCGTCGGCAACCTGCTGATCTCGCTGTTGCGGCACGCCGACCGGGTCAAGATCGGCTGCCTGGCCCAGCTGGTCAACGTGATCGCGCCGATCCGCACCGAACCGGGCGGCCCGGCCTGGCGCCAGACGATCTTCTACCCGTTCGCGCTCACCTCCCGGCACGGCCGCGGCACGGTGCTGCGCACCGCGGTGCGGGCCCCCGCCTACGAGACCGCGGCGTACGGCCGGGTGCCGCTCCTCGACACGGCCACCGTCCTCGACGAGCCGAGCGGCGCGGTGACCGTCTTCGCCGTCAACCGTGACCAGCGGGAGGAGGTGATGCTGGACGTCGATCTGCGCGCCTGTCCCGCGCTGGTGGGGGCCGGGCACGTGGCCGTCGCCGATCCCGACGCCGGCGCGGTCAACACCGCCGAGACGCCGGACCGGGTCGTCCCGCACCGCCGCGACGACGTCAAGGTCACCGACGGGCACGCGGCTGTCGCCCTGCCACCGCTCTCCTGGAACATGCTCACCTTCCGGCCGTCCCCGCGGTGACCGCCTCGGCGACGATGCCGGCGGCACGCCGGGCCACCGCGGCGTCGTCGCCGGCCCACAGCGTGTCCAGCCACGGCCCGGCGAAGAGCCCGACCAGGGTGGGCACACCGTCGGCGGCGGTGGCGTCCAGCCACTCGCTCATGCAGCCCGCCTCCGGCCCGTGGATCCGGTAGTAACCGGAGCGGTACGGCGGCCAGAACCGCTGCTCGAACCGGAGCACCACCTTCTCCACCCGGCCCGCGCCGAGCCGGGACAGGGCGGTCCGGTGCGCCCCCGGCAGCGGCGGCGTGAACGTGATGGCGCCGGCGGCCAGCACCGGCACCGGCGCGGTCACGATCACCGCGTCCGCCTCCAGCGTCGCGCCGTCGCCGGCCAGCCGCACCCCGTCGTCACCCACCCGGATCTCCCGCACCGGCCGGCCCAGCCGCACGTCGATCCCGTCGGCGAGGTGCTGCACCAGCCGCTGGTAACCGCCGACGATCCAGCGATCACCCTCACCGACGCCGGGTTCGAAACCGTGCCGGGCGCTCAGCCAGGACAGCGGCGCGCCGGAGTCCATGACGATCTCGGCGTCGACGAGCCGCCGGATCGCCGCGGGCGTCCACGGCGCCGGGTCGCGCAGCCACGCCGCCAGGACGTCGTCGATGGCGGCGCCTTCCGGCGCCGCGGCCAGCCTGGCCCGCAGCTCGCGCTCCAGCCCTTCCGGATCAGTTTCCCCGGGTACGGGTGAGCCCAGCTCCAGTGGATCGGTGAAGTCGGTGGCGACCACCGGCAGCCCGAGGCTCTCGGCGAGGCGGGCCAGTGCGTTGTCGTCGTACTGCTGCAGCCAGTTGGCGCCCAGGTCGAAGCCGAAGCCGCCGACCTCGGCCCCGGCGGCCCGGCCCCCGATGCGGTCCCGGGCTTCCCAGACCCGCACGTCCACGCCGCGGGCGGTGAGCGCGCCGGCGGCGGCCAGCCCGGCGAACCCGGCGCCGACGACTGCGACCCGGGCGTGCCCGAGATCCGCCGCCCAGGCCGCGGCGGCCAGCCCCTGCTCGTACGCGCCGTGGGTCATGCCGGCCCGGGTCGGGTGGGTGGCCTCGCCGGCGATGCGCAGCCGGGACCCGGCGGGGGCGCCCAGGGCGACCCGGTCCTGCGGGCTGCCGTGCCGCCCGATCAGGCTCCACGAGCCCCGCGCCCACGGGTCGTCGGCCCAGCGGGAGACGGCGGAGGCGACCAGCTTGATCGACATGGGCCGGACGTTAGCACCGGCTCCACCGATGAGTTCGGTGGCCGGCGCCGGTCCTATCGACAGACATCGACCACACGCAGGGAGGAAGGGACATGAGACGGTTGCTCACCGTGCTCGCGGCGGCGCTGCTGGCCGCCGGGCTGGCCACCGCGGCCTCGGCCGGGCCGGCGCAGGACGGGCGGCGTTCCTACACCGGGGTGATCGGCGGCGCGGAGTACCGCGTCGAGATGCCGCACCGCTGGAACGGCACGCTGCTGCTCTACACCCACGGCTACTTCCCGGCCGACTTCGGGTTGCCGCTCGCCGTGACCAACGCGGCGGAGAGCGAACAGTGGCTGCTCGACCACGGTTTCGCCCTGGCCGCCTCGGAGTTCCAGAACGGCGGCATCGGCTACCTGGTGGAGCCGGCGATGCGGGACCAGCTGGCACTGCTCGACTGGTTCGAGGACGAGGTGGGCCGCCCGGAGCGGACGGTGGTGAGCGGTCAGTCGCTGGGCACGGCGATCGCCGCGCTGCTCGCCGAGCGTCACCCGCACCGGTTCGACGCGGTGCTCGCCATCTGCGGCGCGTACGACCCGCTCGGCACCTTCAACGCCGCGCTGGACGTCAACTTCGCGGTACGGACGCTGCTCGCCCCCGGCGAGGAGATCGACCTGGTGCACGCCGCCGATCCGGTCGCCAGCCGGGACGCGCTCACCGCCGCGGTGACCCGGGCCCGGACCACCCCCGAGGGGCAGGCCCGGCTGGCGCTGGCCGCCGCGTTCGGCAACGTCACCGGCTGGTACGCGTCACTGGAGCCCAAGCCCACCGACCTGACCGAGTGGATCCAGCAGCAGACCGAGTGGATCACCTGGGCCAAGATCTGGGGCAACGGCCCGACCGCCTTCGCCGACCTGGAGCGGGTCGCCGGCGGCAATCCGCTCGGCAACGCCGGGGTGGACTACGCGGAACAGTTGCGCCGCTCCAGCCAGCGGGACGTGGTGCTGCAGGCGTACCAGAAAGCGGGCCTGGACGTGCGTGCCGACCTGGACCGGCTCGCGGCGCAGCCGCGGATCACGGCGGAGCGCGACGCGCGACGCTACATGTACCGCTACGGCGTGCCCACCGGGCACCTCACGATGCCGATGCTGTCGCTGCACACCACCGGTGACGGCGGCGCCCCGCCGGACTCCGTGCGCTGGTACGCCGAGCAGGTCCGCGACCCGGCCGGGACGCGCCGGCTGTGGGTGGAGCGTGGCGGGCACTGCTCGTTCAGCGCGGCTGAGGAGGTCACCGCGTTGCGGGCCCTGCTCACCAAACTGGACACCGGCCGCTGGCCCCACCTGAGCCCGGCCCGGCTGGACGCGGCGGTGAACCGGTTCGACCCGCACTACCGGCAGGTCCTCGACCTGGGCGGCAACGGCAAAGCGGTGATGGCGCCGGCCTTCACCCGTTACACCCCGCCGGTGCCGCTGCGCCCGTCGCGCTGACCGGCCGGCTTGCCGAGGACGAAGGTGCTCTCCTCGGTGAACTTCTCGGAGCCGTCGGGCTTGTCGATGAACAGTTGCGGGCCGCGGCGGTGCAGGACGTGCTCCGGGTAGTTCTGCGAACGCAGCCGGATCGTGCCGGCGGGCAGGCCGTCCTCCAGGCAGAAGGTGGCGTCCTTGCGGAACAGCTCGGAGTCGTCCTCGTCGTCGAAACGCAGCCGGTAGTCGAAGTGGCGCAGGTATGCGCCGTCCTCGTCGCGGAAGGTGAAGCACGACTCGTCGGCGAGGCCGGCGACCACGGTCAGCACCTGCTCCTCGGAGCCGATGGCCGCGAAGTCGCCGTCCTCGCCGAGGAAGGACTCCGCGTCGCCGGCGGGGGAGAGCAGCCAGGAACCGGTGCTCAACCGGTGCCGGGACGGGCTCGGTGACGGGGCGGCCGGCGCCGGCGGGGTCGCCGAGGCGGCCGGCCCGGCCGCGGCCCGCTGCGGGCGGGCGGCCGCGGGCGTGCGCAGGGCCCAGTAGGCGAACGCCGCGACGGCGTTTACGGCCGCCGTGACGACCAGGGCGA